>NZ_JBEYVV010000005.1:0-266654 GCF_040644155.1 Streptomyces sp. NPDC047022
ACGCGACGCCATCCGCGCAGGGGTTCGACCCACACGAAGATGGAGCATGTGCCGCAGCGGATGTACTCGCTGTCCTGGCGGGCGTCGTGACCGGGGCGGGCCGGGAGCGGGTCGCGGGCGTGGTCGAGGAGTTGGTAGGGCTTCTCGTCCATGCACACCACCGGACGTGCCGGGTCGTAGGGCCGGGCGTAGAGGGCCAGCACGTCTTCCATCCGGGCCGCGAACTCCGCGTTCGCCCGGGGTGGGATGCTCCAGCACTTTCTCAGGTGAGGGCGCAGTTCCGTTTTTTTAGGACTCGCCCGATGGTGGAGTGGTCCAGGTCGGGGATGTCCTCGGCCAGCGCGACGTGCTTCTCCAGCAGTCGCAGCGACCATCGCGCATGGCCCTGGGGTGGCTGGGAGCAAGCCATCGCGATCAGCCGTGCTTCGACCTCACCGGTCACCGGCGAGGGCACCGGTGGCAGGTCACGCTTCTTCCGCGCGATCGTGGCGTGAACATCCCCACCGGTCTCGGTAAAACGCTTGGCGACCAGCCGTAACGTCTCACCGGAGACGCCGAGCCGGGCCGCGATCACCGCCTTGGAATCCACGTGGCCCACCGAGGTGTCCAGTGCGAGCAGTACCCGCGCACGCGTGATCATCGAGGCCCCGCGGACACCCGTCGTAGTCACCCGGACCAGTTCCTCACGGTCCCGCGCAGTCAGCCTGACCGGCCACTTCTTCTGCGAACCCATAACAACAGACCTGCCTGACAAGGGAGAAGGAACCTGACCGATACCAGTCTCCCAAACATGCAAGAACTAAGCGGCGACAACCTACTAGAGCGCCGCGGCCACCTCGGTGCCCTGCTTGATGGCGCGCTTGGCGTCCAGTTCGGCGGCCACGTCGGCGCCGCCGATCAGGTGCGGGGTGCGGCCCGCGGCCAGCAGCTCCTCGTACAGGCCCCGGGCGGGCTCCTGCCCGGTGCACAGGACGATCGTGTCGACCTCCAGGACCTGGCTCACCCCGTCCACGCTGATGTGCAGCCCGGCGTCGTCGATCCGGTCGTAGGTCACGCCGGGCACCATGGTGACGCCGCGGTGCTTCAGCTCGGTGCGGTGGATCCAGCCGGTGGTCTTGCCGAGGCCCGCTCCGACCTTGGTGGTCTTGCGCTGGAGGAGGTGGACCCGGCGCGGCGGGGCGGTCCGGGCGGGTGCTGCGAGACCGCCGGGGGCCTGGTAGTCCATGTCGACGCCCCAGGCGCGGAAGTAGGTCGCCGGGTCCTCGCTGGCCTTGTCGCCCGGGTCGGTGAGGAACTCGGCGACGTCGAAGCCGATGCCTCCCGCGCCGAGGACGGCGACGCGCTCACCGACGGGGGCGCCGTCGCGCAGCACGTCGAGGTAGCCGACGACGCTCGGGTGGTCGACGCCGGGGATCTCGGGAACGCGCGGGGCGACTCCGGTGGCGACGACCACCTCTTCATGGTCAGCGAGGTCCGCCGCGGCGACGCGCGTGTTCAGCCGGACGTCCACGCCGTGCAGGTCGAGCTGGGTGCGGAAGTACCGGAGCGTCTCGTCGAACTCCTGCTTGCCCGGAACCTTGCGGGCGACGTTGAGCTGTCCGCCGATCTCGCCCGCCGCGTCGTAGAGCGTGACCTCATGGCCGCGCTCGGCGGCTGAGACGGCGCAGGCGAGCCCGGCGGGACCGGCCCCGACGACGGCGACCTTCTTGCGCAGCCGGGTCGGGGACAGGACCAGCTCGGTCTCGTGACAGGCGCGGGGGTTGACCAGGCAGGAGGTGATCTTCCCGCTGAAGGTGTGGTCCAGGCACGCCTGGTTGCAGCCGATGCAGGTGTTGATGGCCTCGGCGCGCCCGTCGGCGGCCTTGGCCACGAAGTCGGGGTCGGCGAGCATCGGGCGGGCCAGGGACACCATGTCGGCGTATCCGTCGGCCAGCAACTGCTCGGCGAGTTCCGGGGTGTTGATGCGGTTGGTGGTGACGAGCGGGATCGATACGGCGCCCATGACCTTCTTGGTCACCCAGGTGTACGCGCCGCGCGGCACAGAGGTGGCGATGGTCGGGATGCGGGCCTCGTGCCAGCCGATGCCGGTGTTGATGATGGTGGCTCCGGCGGCCTCGACCGCCTTGGCGAGCGTGATGACCTCGTCGAGGGACGAGCCTCCGGGGACGAGGTCCAGCATGGACAGCCGGTAGATGATGATGAAGTCGTCGCCGACGGCCTCGCGGACACGGCGCACGATCTCGACCGGGAAGCGCATGCGGTTCTCGTACGAACCGCCCCAGCGGTCCTCGCGCTGGTTGGTCTGGGCCGCTATGAACTCGTTGATGAGGTAGCCCTCGGAGCCCATGATCTCCACACCGTCGTACCCGGCCTGCCGGGCGAGCCGGGCGGCGCGCGCGTAGTCGTCGATCGTCCGCTCCACCTCCTCGTCGGTCAGCGCGTTCGGCACGAACGGGCTGATCGGGGCCTGTAGGGCGCTGGGCGCGACCAGGTCCTGGTGGTAGGCGTACCGGCCGAAGTGGAGGATCTGCATCGCGATCTTGCCGCCCTCGCGGTGGACCGCCTCGGTGATCACCGAGTGCTGCGCGGCCTCCTCGTCGGTGGTGAGCTTGGCGCCGCCCTCGTAGGGGCGCCCGGCATCGTTGGGCGCGATGCCGCCGGTGACGATCAGGCCCACTCCCCCGCGCGCCCGGGCGGCGTAGAACGCGGCCATGCGCTCGAAGCCGCGCTCCGCCTCCTCCAGACCGACGTGCATCGATCCCATCAGCACACGGTTGGGCAGCGCGGTGAAGCCCAGGTCGAGCGGGGTCAGCAGATGCGGGTAGCGACTCATCGGGCCCTCCGTACACGGTGTCGTGATGTCCGTTGTAGACGACGGCGGGCCCGTTGTGCAACTAGTTGCACAATCACCTCGGTGTGAGCCGCGTCCCATGGGGTCTGGTGCCGATCAGGACGTTCGCGCCCAGCTCCGCCGAGACGGCGAGCCGGACATCGAGGCCGCCGCGCAGGAACGCCTCCCTGGCCGCGGCGACCTGGCGTTCGCTGGTCTCGACGAGCAGCAGCCCCCCGGGCGCCAGCCACCCGGACGCCTCGGCGGTGACGCGGCGCAGGACGTCCAGGCCGTCGAGGCCGCCGTCGAGGGCGACCCTGGGCTCGTGATCGCGCGCCTCGGACGGCAGCAGCGCGACGTCGCCCGTGGGCACATAGGGGACGTTCGCGGCCAGGATGCCGACCCGTTCGCGCAGTTCGTCCGGCAGGGCCTCGAAAAGGTCGCCCTCGTGGGCCCGGCCCCCGTAGACGGCGATGTTGCGCCGGGCACAGCGCACCGCGGCCGGGTCGATGTCGGCGGCGTGCAGTTCGGGAGCGTTTCCGGGAGTGCCGAGCGCGCCGAGCGCCTCGGCGAGTGCCGCGCCGACCGCGCCCGAGCCGCAGCACAGGTCCACGATCAGGGAGGCGGCGCTCCCGAGGGCCAGGGCCTGTTCGACCAGGAACTCGGTGCGGCGGCGGGGCACGAAGACACCCGGCTCCACCGCGACCCGCATTCCGCGGAACTCGGCCCAGCCGAGGACCTGTTCGAGGGGCAGTCCCGTCACTCGCCGGGCGATCATGGCGGTTGCCTCGTCGGGCGTACGGGCGGTGGCGAGGATCAACTCCGCCTCGTCCTCGGCGAAGACACAGCCGGCCGAGCGGAGCGTGGAGACGACAAGGGGCAGCGAGAGTGGTGGCATGGAGAAGAGAAGCCTTCCGGTTCACCGAAGGGCGCCCTCGCGGTCACTCCGCCAGGCAGCGGCGATCCGCGCCGTCGTGAGGTGAGAGCACCCGAGCCGACACAGCGGTAATCGGTCTCACCTCCTCGGCCACGAGCGGCCAGGACGATCCACGGCCGGACGATCACAGTAGCAGGGGCGCAGGACGACGCACCCGTGCCGCCCCCGGGTCACCCCCGGACCTCGGGTCTCCGGGTCTCCGGGTCTCCGGGTCTCCGGGTCTCCGGGTCTCCGGGTCTCCGGGTCTCCGGGTCTCCGGGTCTCCGGGTCTCCGGGTCTCCGGGTCGTACGGTTCCCCCTTCCAGTTGTATTCTGCAACCAGAGGCTCGAGGAGGTGGTTCCGTGGAGACAGCCGAGAGACCCCGCGAGACGACTGTCACGGATTGCGCCGCCGCCGTGTCGCAGGTGGCCGAGTTGGCCCTCGAGACCATCCATCGTGAGCTGACGGCGTTCGCGCGCCGCGCCAGGGCCTCCGCCGGGCGTATGCATCCTGAACTGTCGCTCGTCTCCTACACCCTGCTCGGGCATCTGGAGGAGAGCGGCGGCTGCCGCGCCACCGACCTGGCCGCCCACTACGCTCTGGACAAGTCCACGGTCAGCCGCCAGGTGGCCGCGCTGGAGCGGGCCGGGCTGATCGAGCGACGGCTGGATCCCGACGACCACCGGGTGCAGGTACTGGCCCTGACCGCGACGGGCACGCAGATCCTCGCCCAGGTGACCGAGAGTCGGCGCGAAGCGTTCCGGGAGCGCCTTCTGGGCTGGGCGGAGGACGACCTGGAACGCTTCGCGGCCTATTTGCTGCGGTACAACACGGCGGCGGTGACGGCCGCAACCTCACGGCCGGTCATCGGCTGACGGACGGTCCCGCACC
The DNA here is from genome assembly GCF_040644155.1 of Streptomyces sp. NPDC047022. Taxonomy (NCBI): domain Bacteria; kingdom Bacillati; phylum Actinomycetota; class Actinomycetes; order Kitasatosporales; family Streptomycetaceae; genus Streptomyces; species Streptomyces sp. NPDC047022. The sequence goes on from NZ_JBEYVV010000005.1 coordinate 4,639, forward strand.
CCACCGCGCGCTGCCGGTCAGACCACGACGGCCTGCTGGTCCGCCGCGTGCTCCGGGACCCGCGCCCCGAGGAACCTCGTGGTACGGCGCAGCCTGAAGCCGAGGGACTCGTACAGCCGGATCGCGTTGGTGTTGCCCGCGGCGGCATGCAGGAACGGGGTCTCGCCACGCTCGCGGATGCTGTGCGCGAGGGCCAGGATCAGCCGGGTGGCCAGCCCCTGGCCCCTGCAGTCCGGATCGACGCACACGGCGCTCATCTCGGTCCAGCCCGGCGGGCGCAGCCGCTCGCCCGCCATGGCCACCAGGCCGCCGCCCCGGCGGATGCCCAGGTAGGTCCCCAGTTCGATGGTGCGCGGCAGGAAGGGACCTGGCCGGGTGCGCTCCACCAGGTCCATCATCTCCGGTACGTCGGCGGCGGTGAGCATCACGGCCCCAGGGTCGGGCGCGGCGGTGATCCCGTCGTCCACGAGCTGAACGCCTTCGACGTCGAAGGTGATCTCCCAGCCGTCCGGGACCTGCCCGTGGAATCCGGGGAGCGGTGCCTCGGCGCCCGGGCCCGCGAGCGCCGCGAGATCGGCCCAGTCCTCCGGGCCGGGGGCGTCGGGCAGGCCCACCCAGGGCGAGACGTCCAGGGGGTAGCGCAGGACACGGCCCCGGCGCTCGGCGAAGCGGGCGTGCGGGCCGGTCAGCGAGGCGTGGGCGGGGTTGTCGAGGATGTGGCGTCCGGTGCTCATGCGCCGGCCCCGGCCGCGATCGTGCCGCGGACCTGGCCGCCGTAGTGCCTGTACCCGTACGCCTTGGGCATGACCTGCCTCACTCTCCTTCGCTGCTGTCCTTCGCCACCGCCGGACCACCCGTCGCCGAAGCCACGGAACCCGGCCACTGAACAGCAAGCACGAACGTGGTGCGGCTATTCCCGGCCCGACCGGCGCGCCGCGTCCGGCACCGGGTTGCGGCGTGCGGCTTCGGCACCGGGTTGCGGCGTGCGGCTTCGGCACCGGGTTGCGGCGTGCGGCTTCGGCACCGGGTTGCGGCGTGCGGCTTCGGCACCGGGTTTCGACGCCGGATGGCCGGGAAACCCGGCCGAGGGGACAATGGGCAATTGGCACAAAAATGCCGTGCCATGTCGGTCCCGGGTGCGGGACGTGCCGGGACCACCGCCGTGGTGCGGGGCGGAATCGGCTCCATCGGCCTGCTGCCGAGCGCGGTCGGCCCCCTGCGCGGGCGGGACGTGGGGGCAAGGAGGTCGAGATGAGAACCCGGGTGCGCGGCTGGCGCTGGCGGTGCAATCCGCTGCGCCGCCGGTCGGATGTCATCGAGGCATGGACTGCCCTCCTCGTCGCCGTACTGCTGTGCGTCGGAGCGCCGCTCGCCGGCGTGGCGGCGGGCTGGTGGGCGTACGGCAACGCGCGCACGGCCCAGGTGACCGAGCGCGCCCAGCGCCATGAGGTAGCCGCGGTGCTCGTCGAGGACGCCCCGGCAGGGTCCTCTGCCACGCAGACCAGCAGGCAGCCCCTTTACGACGTGAAGGTGCGCTGGACCGAGCCGGGCAAAGGCGCGGTGACCACCGTCGCAAGGGTTCCGGCCGGTATGCGCGCTGGTGACCGTACGGATGTGTGGCTGGACGCCAGGAACCGCGGCGTCGACCCGCCGCCGACCGACACGGTCGTGTGGCAGCACGCCGCGACGACGGGTGTGTGGGCCGCGGCCGGAGTGGCCGGGGCAGTTCTGGTGGCACGTGCCGTCACACGCCGGGTCGCCCAGCGGCACCGCATGGCGGAGTGGGAGGCCGAGTGGGCCCGCACGGGGCCGGAGTGGAGGCGCCGGACGGCGTGAGGGGGCCTGCCCGACCGGTCCGCACCCGGCCCGACGGCCTCGGCCGACCCGCACATCCGGGCTGCTCACAGGCGAAATGAAGGTCTGGAATGCCTCGCTGGGGGAACCCTACGTGATCTTTCGTGCCCCCTGATGTCAAAGGCGGTCCTTCATGGCCCTGTTCGACCTGCCCCTCGACGAACTCCGTGCGTACCGCAGCGCCTCCGCCGAGCCCGCGGACTTCGACGCGTTCTGGGCGAAGACTCTCCAGCAGACCCGCGAGCACGACCTGGACGCCCGCTTCGAGCCGCTCGAAACGGGCCTGAAGACGGTCCAGGTGTACGACGTGACGTTCGCGGGGTTCGGCGGCCATCCGGTCAAGGGCTGGCTGACCGTCCCCGCCGGTTCGGACGAACCGCTGCCGACGGTCGTGGAGTTCCTCGGCTACGGCGGCGGACGCGCGCTTGCGCATATGCATCTGCTGTGGGCGTCGGCGGGCTTCGCCCACTTCGTGATGGACACCCGCGGGCAGGACAGCGAATGGGGCGGAGGCGAGACCCCGGACCCGGTGGGCAGTGCTCCGGCAGGTCCCGGGTTCATGACGCGAGGCATCGAGGACCCAGAGTCGTACTACTACCGCCGGTTGTTCACGGACGGTGTCCGGGCCGTCGAGGCCGCCCGGACGCACCCGCTGACGGACGCCTCCCGCACCGCAGCCGTCGGCGCGAGCCAGGGTGGCGGCATCACCATCGCGGTCGGCGGTCTCGTACCGGATCTGGTGGCGGTGGCACCGGACGTGCCGTTCCTGTGCGACTTCCCGCGCGCCACGACGCTCACTGACCGCGAGCCCTACCGCGAGATCGGCAACTACCTCAAGGCGTTCCGCGGCCGTACGGACCAGGTGATGCGGACCCTCTCGTACTTCGACGGAGTGCACTTCGCGGCCCGGGGCCGTGCTCCCGCCCTGTTCTCGGCGGGTCTGGAGGACCGGACATGTCCCCCGTCCACGGTGTTCGCCGCGTTCAACGCGTGGGGGAACGACGACAAGTCGATCGAGGTGTACGAGTTCAACGACCACGAGGGCGGCGGCCCCTACCAGGAGGCGGTCAAGCTGCGCTGGCTGCCGGCCCGCTTCTGACACGCACGAGGAACCGTGCCGGTGCCTGTGGCTCACCCGGTCCGGGTGAGGCCGCCCGGTCCTTCCTGGCTCACGCTGAGGGCAGAGGAGAGCCGTACCGGAGCCGGGAGTCTCCTCCGGTTCCTCCGGTATCCGCGCTCCCGGTCAGTGAGCACGCCGGACGAGACGAAACGAGGCGGAACGATGACCTCGACACACACCACACCCACACGGTCGGCGAAGCAGCTGTGGGCCCAGGGCCTCATGATGTTCGCCTCGGTCATGCTGATGGTCGTCGGGGTGCTGGACATCTTCAGGGGCATCATGGGGATCACGACGAACGACATCACCGTCGCGACGCGCAGCTACGTGTTCCAGTTCGACCTCACCGGCTGGGGCTGGGTGCATCTGGCCCTCGGAGTGGTGGCCGTGGTCGTCGGCATGGGACTGATGACCCCGGCCGCGTTCTGGGCACGCGTCGGCGGCGTGGCCATCGCCGGGTTCATCATCATCGCGAGCTTCCTGTCCCTGCCGTACTACCCGTTCTGGTCCGTCGTGATGATGGCGCTGTCGGCGTTCGTCGTCTGGGCGCTGTGCGTGGCACGGCCCGAGGGCTCGTCCGGCACCCAGCGGGGAGAGCCGCGCGCGATGTGAACGAAGCGGCCCGCCCGGGCGTCCGTGGGGTCCACCCGCGCCCGGGCGTGAGCCTCAATTCCCGCCGTCCTCGGCCTTGTCGGGCTTCTGCATCCCCTCGGGTGCCTCGCGTTCCAGCTCCCGCTTGGCTGCGGCCAGTTCGCGGCGGGCGGCTTCACTGACGTGGGGATACTGGGGATCGAGGTCGATCAGCGTGTCCGCCAGCACCGAGGCGGCGCAGAGGCGCGCGAACCACTTGTGGTCGGCCGGGATCACGTACCAGGGCGCCCAGTCCGTACTGGTGGCCGACAGCATCTGCGAGAAGGCCTGCTGATAGTCGTCCCACCGGCGGCGCTCGCGCACATCCGCCGCTGAGAACTTCCAGTTCCGTTCGGGAACGTCGATGCGCTTGAGGAAGCGGCGGCGCTGTTCCTCCTTCGACAGGTTCAGGAACAGCTTCACGATCCGGAAGCCGTTGTCGTGCAGGTACCGCTCCCAGTCGTTGATCTCCCGGTAGCGCCGCGCCCACACGTCCGGGCCCCGGGCCTCCTCCGGGAGCCGCTGGCGCTCGAGATGCTCGGGGTGCACCCGCACCACCAGGACCTCTTCGTAGTGCGAGCGGTTGAAGATGCCGATCTCCCCGCGTCTGGGCAGACGGCAGGCGTAGCGCCACAGATAGTCGTGGTCGAGCTCCTCGGCGGAGGGCACTTTGAATCCGTAGACGTTCACGCCCTGCGGATTGATGCCGCTCATCACATGGCGGATCGTCCCGTCCTTTCCCCCGGCGTCCAGGGCCTGCAGGCACACCAATACTCCGTAGGTGTCCTGGGCGGCCAGCCGCCGCTGGTAGTCAGCGAGCAGTTCGATCCCCTTGCTGAGCAGCTCGACGCCGTCCTCCTTCTTCCGGATACCCGCCTTGTATCCGGGGTCGAAATCCCCTGGCAGACGCACCTCGGTGCCGGGTTCGACTCTCAGCGGACGGATGAACTCCGCTATACGTTCGGCTCTGTCGTCGGCCATCGCCCCTCCGCTCCTTCGGCGGCCGGCCTGCCGACCGGCGTCAGGCACGGCGTCTACCAGCAGAATCGCCCTGTTCCACGGCGAACGACCTCACCCTCCACGGGTGGTCCGGAGCCCGTGGGGACGGGCGGCTCACCTTCCCGGCGTGTCCCTTCCCCGCGTGGCCAGGACCAGCCGGCAGCGCGGGCTGCCGTCGCGTCTGCGACCGAAGTCGGTCAGCGCCTGGTGCTCCACCGTGAAACCGGCCCGCGTCAGCTCGCGCAGCACCGTGGAGAAGCGGAACGCCCGGTAGTACATGACGAACGGCGGTCGCCACATGGCGTTGCGTACCCGCATCGCGGTGTCGAAGCCGAGCAGTGCCCAGTACCAGGGCGAGGCCCAGCCCGGCGGTGCACCGACCGGGAACACGAACCGTCCGCCCGGCCGCAGCACGGAGTGGACCTGCGCGAACAGGCCCGGAAGCTCGCCGGGCAGGAAATGGCCGAAAGCGCCGAAACTCGCTACCAGGTCGAACGCCGGGCCGAAGGGCAGGGCGCGGGCGTCGGCGCGCACCCAGTCGACGCGTGGCACGCCGTCGGGCCGCACCTGCTCCCGTGCGACGGCCAGCATCCCGGCGCTGAAGTCGACGCCCGTGACGCTCTCCCGGCACACCGTGCGCAGCGCCTCCACCCCCGCGCCCGTGCCGCAGCACAGGTCGAGCCCGCGCTCGAAGGGTCCGATGCTCTTGAGCGCCCCTTCGACGGAGTCCAGGACGCTGTCCGGCGTACGGAAGGGGGTGTGGTCGAACTTGGGCGCGAGCAGGTCGTATCCGTGCTCGACCGAGGACAAGGCCTGAACGGCCAGCTCACGAAGGGTGGGACCATGCGGGGAGAACATCGTCGCCCAGTCTAGTGCCCTGGCACGCGCGAATTCATGAGCCGGGATCCGTGGACGAGTGCTACAGTGCGAGCAGCACCTGTGTACGCCCGCAATAGGCTCCGGTGCCGATCCCTTCCAACCCGCAATGGCTGTCCGTCGTTTCCGACCGGCCAAGCGGCTTTCTCGCATCGACTCGCAGTCGGCATTTCATGCCGTACCCGAGGCGTTGATCCCCTGCGTCGCCGAGGCGTGATCACTCCGCCTCCCGGCCGACTCTCTCCCCGCGCATCTGTCGCTTCCTTCTGGCTCACGCCCGTGAAAGGACCACCACCCATGACCACCACCACGCTCGAACACCCGGCCGCGCAGCGGGAAGTTCCGCCCCGGACCGTCACCGGCATCCTCGACATCGACCGGAACGGCGGCGGTCATCTGCGCTCCGCCGCGTGCCTGGCCTCGCCCGCCGATCTCCAGGTCTCCCCCGCCGTCGTCCGCCGCTTCGGGCTGCGCAAGGGCGACACGATCACCGGCATCCGCAGCGGGCGCTCTCTCACCGAGGTCGAGCAGGTGGGCGGCCGTTCGCCCGAGGAACTGCACGGCCGTCCGCACTTCCGTGACCTCACCCCTCTGCACCCGCGCGAGCGCCTGCGGCTCGAACACCCGGCCGCCGGACTGTCCGGACGCGTCATGGACCTCCTCACGCCGATCGGCAAGGGGCAGCGCGGACTGATCGTGGCGCCGCCCAAATCCGGCAAGACCGTGCTGCTCCAGCAGATCGCGGCGGCCGTCGCGGGCAACCATCCGGAGTGTCGGCTGATGGTGGTGCTGCTCGACGAGCGGCCCGAGGAACTCACCGACATGCGCCGGTCGGTGCGCGGCGAGGTCTACGCCTCCACGTTCGACCAGACTCCGAAGCAGCACATCGCACTCGCCGAGCTGGTCGTCGAGCGCGCCAAGCGACTCGTGGAGCAGGGCCAGGACGTCGTCGTCCTCCTCGACTCGCTGACCCGGCTGTGCCGGGCGCACAACAACGCGGCCGGGACCGGTGGACGCACCCTCAGCGGCGGCGTCGACGCGTCCGCGCTGCACGGTCCCAAGCGGCTGTTCGGCGCCGCGCGGCTGGCCGAGGAGGGCGGTTCGCTCACCATCCTCGCCACCGCCCTGGTCGACACAGGTTCCCGCGCCGACGGGTACTTCTTCGAGGAGCTCAAGAGCACCGGGAACATGGAGCTGCGCCTGGACAGCGCCCTCGCCTCCCGCCGCGTGTATCCCGCCGTGGACATCGCCCCTTCGGGCACCCGACGCGAGGAACTCCTGCTGCCCGAAGCCGAGTTGAAGTCCGTACGGGCCCTGCGGCGCGTACTGCAGTCGGGTGACGGCCAGGCGAACCTGGAGACCCTGCTCGAACGGATGCGCACCACACCCGACAACGCGGCGTTCCTGCGCCGGGTCCAGCCCACCCTGCCGGCCTGATGACCCGTACGGCCGGACCCACCGGGAGTGCGGCATCCGGGTGCACCCGCCCCCCACTCGGCTCAGCTCGCCCGGGCATACGGGCCGACACCGTTCCACGGTGTGGGTATGAGCATCGGATCCTCCTCGCGCACCGCCGTCTCCCGCGCCGCCGTCTCCTGCTGTGTTCTGGGCGCGGCCTGGCTGGCCGTTCTCCCGCCGCTCCCCGCCGCCGCCGACACGGGCTCCGGTACCGGCTCCGGCTCCTCCCGGCCCTCGGCCTCGGGCCCCTCTCTCCTCTACGGGCCGGGCACGTTGACTCGACCGCGGACGGGAGTCCCCCAGCTCCCGGACATGTCGGCGCTGTCGTGGCTGGTCGCCGACGCCGCCTCGGGTGATGTGCTGGCCGCGCACGACGCGCACCGCGCGCTGCCGCCGGCCAGCACCCTGAAGACCCTGTTCGCCCTCACCGTGCTGCCCGCCCTGCCCAGCGACGCCGTGCACACGGTCAGCGCACACGATCTGGAGGGCATCGGCGCCGGGAGCAGCCTTGTCGGGGTCCGCCAAGGCGACTCCTACCGCGTCAGCGACCTGTGGCGGGGAGTCTTCCTGCACTCGGGCAACGACGCCGTGCACGTACTGGCCGCGCTCAACGGCGGTGTTCCGGCGACGGTCCGCCAGATGCAGGCCAAGGCCCGGGCTCTGGGCGCGCTCGACACCCATGTGGTCTCGCCCGACGGCTACGACGAGGAGGGCCAGGTCTCGTCCGCCTACGACCTCGCGGTGTTCGGACGCGCCGGGCTGCAGAACCCGGACTTCACCCGCTACTGCGGCACGGTCGAGTCGAGTTTCCCGGGGGACGACGGATCGACCTACGAGATCGCGAACACGAACCGGCTGCTGACCGGGCGGGACGGCGTCCAGGCCTACCCCGGCCTCATCGGCATCAAGAACGGCTACACGAGCCACGCGGGCAACACCCTCGTGGCCGCGGCCCGCAGGGGCGGGCGCACCCTGCTGGTGACGGTGATGAACCCGCAGTCGGGCCGCGGCCACGCGGTCTACGAAGAAGCCCGTTCGCTGCTCGACTGGGGCTTCGCCGCCGCCGGGCGTGTCACGCCGGTGGGTTCGCTCGCCCCCGCCCGGCCGCTCGCGTTGAAGACCCGTCCCAGCGCACCCGTGAAGGTGACGCCCGTACGGGCGTCGGGCACCGTCGGCTGGCACTCGCGCGGGGTGCTCGCGGGCGCCGCCGGAGCCGGAGCGGGAGTGGTGGCCGCGGTGGCCCACCGGCTCTGGGGCAGGCGCAAGCGGACGGCACGGGACTGACCGGCCGGCAGGCCCAGCAGCAGACCGAGCGTGATCCACACATAGGTGTTGCTGCCGAGGAATCCGTCGATCCCCGACGCGTCGTCGAACCACAGCCACACCACGCTGCTGCACATCACCACGTAGATCACGCCCGCGATCCGCAGCCGCCGCTCCCGCACGAGCACGGCGAACGAGGGCAGCAGCCACACGAGATGGTGCACCCAGGTGATGGGGCTGATCAGACAGGCGGTGAGTCCGGTGAGGGCGAAGGCGCCGTACCAGTCACCGGTGCGCAGGGCACTGTGGGAGCGCCATCCCCACACGGCCAGGACCGCGACGACGGTCAGTTCCCAGGCGGCGCGGCTCGGTTCGCCCGGTGCCGCGAGCCGGGCGAGGACGCCCTGCAGCGACTGGTTGGAGACATAGTCCAGACGTCCCACCCGGGTGGTGTCCCACAGGGCGTGCCCCCAGTAGAAGCGGGAGGCGCCGGGCAGTGCCCAGAAGGCGAACAGCGAGGCGGCCGCGGCCACACCGGACGCTACGGCTGCGGCCCTCCACCTTCGGGCGAGCAGCAGCAGCCCGATGAACACGGCGGGCGTGAGCTTGATGGCCGCCGCGAGTCCTATGCCGACCCCGGCGCGCTTGCCCCGTCCCGTGGACAGCAACCAGGCATCCGCGAGCACGAGGGCCAGCAGGAGCAGATTGACCTGCCCGAAGCTGAACGTGTCGCGCACGGGTTCGAACAGCGCCAGCGCACAGGCGGCCAGCGCCCAGCCGAACCAGCCATGGCGGCTCAGCTGCGGTCCGAACAGGATCCACATGACGACGGAGACGGCGGCGAGGTTGAGCAGCAGCGCGCCCGCGATGGTCGTGTACAGGCCGACGAACGCCATCGGCAGCATGCTGAGGGCGGCGAACGGCGGGTACGTGAAACCGTAGGTCGTCCCCGGTTCCCGGAAGTCGTAGATGTGACCGCCGTGGTGCATCCATGCGTCCACGGTGCCGTAGTAGACCTTCACGTCGAACCAGCCGCGCAGCAATGGCACCGTGGCGGTGAAGACGGTCACGGCGGCGACGAGGCACAGGACCAGCCAGCGCCTGCCTCTTTCGGTGCTGGGCATTCTCACTTCGGTGCTGGGCATTCTCATGCGGTCCGTCCCAGTGCGGGTTCCTGCGCCGACTGGTGCGCCTGCCACAGCACGACCACGGCAAGGACGCCGCCGGAGACGGCCAGGACCACCTGGGCGAGATCGGGCGGCCCGCCACCCGGCAGCACGGCGAGCGCGAGGACGGCGGTGGCGGCGGCCACCCGGTGGCGTACGGAGGTACTGGGTGCCGCGGCAGCGATGAGGAACAGCCCCCACAGGGCGTACCAGGGGCGGATCGCGGGGCCTAGGACGGCGACGGCAGCCAGGCTGAGGCCCAGCGCGTAGATGGGGCCGGGCCGGAGCTTGATCCATATGAACAACACGGCGAGCATGGTCGCAAGAAGTCCGGCCGCATGCCAGACGGGGATGGCCAAAGGGGCGAGTCCGCTGCCGAGTCCGTCCAGGAGGCGGCCCGTGACCCGGCCGAGCACGCTTGTCGGTGACCAGTTGTGCGGTGAGATGGGCGTCTTCAGGGCGGCTATCCAGCCGTAGCCGGTCCCGGCGACGGCGGTGGCCACCGCCGTGGTCACCAGCGCGCTCACGATGGTGGTGGCCGCCGCACGGACGATTCCGACGTGCCGTCTGAGCGCGATGACCGCCAGCAGACCGAGCGCGGCCGGGGCCTTGACCAGTGCGGCGAGCGTCACCAGGACGGCGCCGAGGATGTGCAGCCGGCCGCGAGCGGCGAGCAGGCCGACGCCGAGCAGTCCCAGCATGATGGCGTCGTTGTGGGCGCCCGCGACCAGATGCAGAAGCACCAGCGGGTTCAGGGCCCCCAGCCACAGCGCGGCGGCCGGGTCGGCACCGCACTGACGGGCGAGCCGCGGCAGCGCCGCCGCCATCAGGGCCACCCCGGCCAGCGCCACCAGCCGCATGCCGATCAAACCGGCCGGCAGTTCGCCGTGGGTGATGCGGGAGAGCCCGGAGGCGACGATGAGGAACACCGGGCCGTACGGGGCCGCGGTGTCGCGCCATACCGGGGCGACCTGGTCGGCCAGTGGGCCGCCGAGCTGCGCGGGCCCGTGCGCGTACACGTCGATGTGCGCGTCGACCATGGCGCCCTGCGCGAGGTAGCTGTACACGTCGCGGCTGAACAGCGGCGGGGCGAGCAGCAGCGGTGCCGCCCAGACGACGAGGACGAGCAGCAGCGCGCGGGGCGTCGGCGGCTCGGGGCCGCGTATCACCTTGCCGAGGAGCGCCCACGCGGCGATGAGGAGGACGACTCCGAAGTAGACCCCGACGAGTCCGAGGGCGGCGCGCCCGGACTCGGGGGAGACCAGATCCGCGACCGGCAGGGCCCCGGCTGTCTCACCGCCCAGCGCCAGGAAGACGGTACCGGCCAGGCCAAGGGCCTGACAGCGGCGGAGATCGACGGGAAAAGCCATGGCCAACACTCGGAAAGCGTGTCAACGCCGGGTGGCCGGAAGTCGACACCTTTCCCTCGCTCCGGCGGACTGCACATGACCGGCGTATGAGCAGTCGCGGCACGGAACCCTACAAGCCCCGGTCAGGGCGCCGGGCCGACGGAATCCCCGGTGCCGTACAGACCGCAGAATTCGCGGCCTGCGCCTCAGAAGACCGACAGGCCCGTCAGCGTGGTGAAGAGGTCGAGCGCCGCGACTCCGGCCACCGAGTTGCCGCGTTCGTCGAGACCGGGGCTCCACACGCACAGGGTGCACCGCCCGGGGACGACCGCGATGATGCCACCGCCGACGCCGCTCTTGCCGGGCAGGCCGACCCGGTGGGCGAATTCTCCGGCCGCGTCGTAGGTGCCGCAGGTCAGCATGACGGCGTTGATCTGTTTGGCCTGGCTGCGGGTCAGCAGGCGGGTGCCGTCGGCACGGACGCCGTGCCGGGCGAGGAAGCCGGCGGCCAGGGCGAGGTCCGCGCAGGACGCCTCGATGGAGCACTGCCGGAAATACTGGTCGAGCAGGGCCGGCACCGGGTTGTCGATATTGCCGTAGGACGCCATGAAATGGGCGAGAGCGGCGTTGCGGTCGCCGTGCGCGGACTCGGAGGCGGCCACCTCCTGGTCGAAGGTGAGGTCCGGGTTGCCGCTTTCGGCGCGCAGGAAGTCGAGCAGGGTGTCGGCCGCCTGGCCGGTACGGGTGTGCAGGCGGTCGGTGACGACGAGCGCGCCCGCGTTGATGAACGGATTGCGCGGAATGCCGTTCTCGTACTCCAGCTGGACCAGCGAGTTGAACGGGTTGCCGGACGGCTCCCGGCCCACGTGCTCCCACAGTTCGTCGCCCTCGCGGGCCAGGTCGAGGGCGAGGGTGAAGACCTTGGTGATGGACTGAGTGGAGAACGGCTGCCGCCACTCCCCCACGCCGTACACCGTGCCGTCCAGCTCCGCGACGGCCATGCCGAAGCGGCGCGGGTCGAAGGCGGCGAGTGCGGGGATGTAGTCGGCGGCCCGGCCGCGCCCGGGCCGCCGCTCCATGTCTTCCGCTATGCGCTCCAGCACGGGCTGGAAGGTCAGCGACGAGGCCATGGTCACCATCGTGCCGCCCGGCGGAGCGGGCCGCCCACCCTGGGGTCCTTCGTGAACACGCGATGGCTCCTTCGCCGTCGTGTACGGGTCACGCCCTATGAGGTCACAGGGACGGTGAGCCGCTGCCCGCGAGCACCTCGGGGCGCAGCAGCGCCGCCAGCCGTTCGGCGGGCAGCAGCCCCTTCTCCAGGACGAGTTCCGCGACACCGCGCCCCGTTTCGAGGGCTTCCTTCGCGATGCCGGTGGCCGCCTCGTACCCGATGTGGGGGTTGAGCGCGGTGACCAGGCCGATGGAGTTCTCCACGGCGGCGCGCAGCCGCTCCTCGTTCGCGGTGATCCCGGCGACACACCGCTCGGCGAGGGCCAGGCAGGCGCGCTCCAGATGCGTGATGCTCTCGGAGAGGGAGTGCAGGATGACCGGCTCGAAGGCGTTCAGCTGGAGCTGTCCGGCCTCGGCGGCCATGGTGATGGTGACGTCGTTGCCGATCACCTCGAAGGCGACCTGGTTGACCACCTCGGGGATCACCGGGTTGACCTTGCCCGGCATGATGCTCGAACCGGCCTGCACCGGCGGCAGGTTGATCTCGCCCAGGCCCGCACGCGGTCCGGAGGACAGCAGCCTGAGGTCGTTGCAGCTCTTGGAGAGCTTGACGGCGATCCGCTTGAGCACGCCCGACATCTGCACGAACGCCCCGCAGTCCTGGGTGGCTTCGACCAGGTTGGCGGCCGTCACCAGCGGCAGTCCGGTGATCGCTGCGAGGTGGCGGCGCGCCGACTCCGCGTATCCGGCGGGGGCGTTGAGGCCGGTGCCGATCGCGGTGGCGCCGAGGTTGATCTCGTGGATGAGTTCGACGGCCTCCGCGAGCCGGCTGCGGTCCTCGTCCAGCATGACCGCGTACGCCGAGAACTCCTGCCCCAGCGTCATCGGCACCGCGTCCTGGAGCTGGGTGCGGCCCATCTTGAGCACATGGCGGAACTCGATGGCCTTGGCGGCGAAGGCGTCCTGGAGCACGGCCATCGCCTTCAGCAGACCGCGCACCGCGAACACCGTCGCGATCTTGACGGCGGTCGGGTAGACGTCGTTGGTGGACTGGCCGAGGTTGACGTCCTCGTTGGGATGAAGGTGCCGGTAGTCGCCCTTGGCGTGGCCGAGCAGTTCCAGCGCCCGGTTGGCGACGACCTCGTTGGCGTTCATGTTGGTGGAGGTGCCGGCGCCGCCCTGGATGACGTCGACCACGAACTGGTCGTGCAGCTTTCCGGCGCGTATCTCGCGACAGGCCTCGATGATGGCGGTGGCCTTCCCGTGCTCCAGCAGGCCGAGTTCCTGGTTGGCGAGCGCGGCGGCCTCCTTGACCGCGGCGAGGGCCTCGATCAGGTGTGGGTAGGCGGAGATCGGCGTTCCCGTGATGGGGAAGTTCTCCCTGGCGCGCAGGGTGTGGATGCCCCAGTACGCCTCGGCGGGTACGTCGCGGTGGCCGAGCAGATCGTGTTCGCTGCGGTGGGCTGCGGGGGTCATGGCTGTGCGGGTCCTCTTCCGGCGGTGGCGGTTCGGTCAGGCGTGCGTGGGGGCGCCGGGGTCGACCCGGTCGGTGAGGGAGCGGGTGCCCGCGCTGAAGCCGAGCGCCGGGACCGGCCGGACGCTGCCGACCGGCCGGCCGCCGCCCAGCAGCGGCTCGCCCTCGAAACCGGCGAGCGCGGCCGGGTCGATCCCGGCGCGGACGAGGGCCGCGGCGGCGACCGGGACGCGCGCCCGGTTCGCCCCGTCGGCGATCTTCACGGCAATGGCACGGCCGTCCGGGAGCGCGGCGACCTGGACGCCCTCGAACCCGTCCTTGGCGAGCATCCCGGGCACGGCGCGCATCAGGGCGGCGACGTCGCGCCCCGCGCCGGAGGCCATCTCGGCGTGCTCGCGCATCGCGTCGGCCACCCGTGCCTGCGGGGTGCCGGCGGGAGCGCCGGTGATACGGGCCAGGGCGCGGGCGAGTCCGTGCAGCGAGACGGAGAACAGGGGCGCGCCGCAGCCGTCGACGGTGACCCGGGCGACACGCTGCCCGGTGAGCTCCTCGACGGTCTCGGCGATCGTCCGCTGGAGCGGGTGGCCGGGGTCGAGGTAGTCCTCCAGCGGCCAGCCGTTGAGCTTGCAGGTGTAGAGCATGGCCGCGTGCTTGCCGGAGCAGTTCTGGGCGAGCCTGGACGGCGAACGGCCCTCGCGCACCCAGGCATCGCGTACGTCCGTGCCGTACGGCAGGTCGGGGACGTTGCGCAGGTCGCCCTCGGTGACCCGGGCGAGCTCCAGGATGCGGCGGGTGCCGGCGAGATGGCGCTCCTCACCGGAGTGGCTGGCCGCGGCCAGCGAGAGCAGTTCCCCGTCGAGCGGGAGTCCCGCCCTGAGCATCGCGACCGCCTGCAGCGGCTTGAGCGCCGAGCGCGGGTAGAAGGCGGCCTCGATGTCGCCGAGCCTGAACTCCACGGCCCCGTCGGCCGCGAGGACGACGACCGAGCCGTAGTGGATTCCCTCGACGACCCCGCCGCGGACGAGGTGGGCGACCGGTACGTGCAGGGGCTCCCGGATCGCGGGAGCCTCCGCTATGGAACTCGCGTACGCCGTCATGGTGTTCACACATCCGCCTTGGGGGAATTGTCCGCGCGCCCGGATCGCACGATGTCGGTGAGGGTCGTCTCGACGCGGTCGAGGTGGTGGGCCATGGCCTGGGCCGCGTCGTCCTCACTGCCGTCGACCAGCGCCTCGAGGATCGCCCGGTGCTCCAGGTTGGACTGCTCGCGCCGCCCGCCCAGCTCGTTGAGGAAGGCGGACTGGCGGGCCAGCGCGTCCCGGATCTCCTCGATCACCCGGCGGAACACCGGGTTCTGCGCTGCCTCGGCCACGGCGAGATGGAAGAGCGTGTCCATCGCGACCCACGCGGTGGTGTCCGTCTCCCGCTCCATCCGGTCCAGGAGGTGGGCCAGGTGGTCGAGGTTCCCCGGGGTACGGCGCAGCGCGGCGTACCCGGCGACCGGGATCTCCACATGGCGACGCACCTCCAGCAGGTCGCTGGCCGCGTAGTCACCGAAGGTGGGGTCCTCGACGGTACCGGCGATCACGAACGTGCCCTTGCCTGTCTTGGAGACGGTCAGCCCCATGGTCTGCAGGGCCCGCAGCGCCTCGCGCAGCACGGGACGGCTGACCTCCAGGGTCCGGCACAGCTCGGCCTCGGAGGGGAGCTTGTCGCCGATCGCGTAGTCGCCGCGCTCGATGGCGCCGCGCAGATGGGTGAGCACCGCCTCCATGGCGCTGACGCGCCGCGGCACTCCACCAGCTGTCTGGCTGTCTGACAGGTTCACGATGCGATCGTGCGGGCGACGGTGCGGGATGTCAAGCGAGGGTGACGAAAGCCGCAGGGGGTGTGAAGCCCGAGATCGGGCTTTACACCCCCCGAGCGGTCGGCAGGCGCGCCTCGGGTCAGCTGAGCACGCCCGTCGACAGCAGGCCCAGGAGCAGTACGCCGACGATGATCCGGTAGATCACGAAGGCGTTGAAGGAGTGCTTGGCGACGAACTTCAGCAGCCAGGAGATCGAGGCGTAGGCGACGACGAACGAGACGATCGTGCCCACGGCCAGCGGCGCAGCGCCCACCCCCGCGCCCAGGGCGTCCTTGAGCTCGTAGATGCCGGCGCCGGTGAGGGCCGGGATGCCGAGGAAGAAGGACAGGCGGGTGGCGGCGACGCGGTCGAGGTCCAGGACGAGCGCGGTGGACATGGTGGCGCCGGAGCGGGAGAAGCCGGGGAAGAGCAGCGCCAGGATCTGCGAGCTGCCCACCAGCATCGCGTCCTTGAACGAGGTGTCGTCCTCGCCGCGCTTGTGACGGCCCATCTGGTCCGCGCACCACATCACACCACTGCCGACGATCAGCGAGGCCGCCACCACCCACAGAGAGGCCAGCGGGCCGTCGATGAGGGGCTTGGCGGCCAGGCCGACCACCACGATCGGGATCGTGGCGTAGATGACCCACCAGGCGAACTTGTAGTCGTGGTGGTACCGCTCCTCCTTGTTGAGGAGGCCGCGGCCCCAGGCGGTGACGATCCGCACGATGTCCTTGAAGAAGTACAGGAGCACGGCGGCGATCGCGCCGACCTGGATGACGGCCGAGAAGCCGACGACGGCCGGGTCGTCGACGGGGATCTTCATCAACCCCTCAGTGATCTTGAGGTGGCCGGTCGAGGACACGGGGAGGAATTCGGTCAATCCCTCGACGACTCCGAGGACGGCGGCCTGACCGACGTTGATGACGCTCATGGGATCCAGTTCTGAGGAGTTGGTCGACAGTGCTGTAGACGGTATTACTGCAAGGAGGTTTTTACTATGCGCGGGTGACGTCGGTCGACTAGGGCCACAAAGCTTGGGCGAACGAAACCCCGGCGAAGGCGGAACCGAGTCCCGCCACCACGCTCGCGATCACGTTGGCGGCAGCGTAGAACGCCGCTCCGGTCTCGGTGAGCCGCAGGGTCTCGTAGGCGAAGGTCGAGTAGGTGGTCAGTGCCCCGCACAGGCCGGTGCCGATCAGAAGCTGCAGATGGGGGGAGGCGTGCCCGGACGAGGCCGCGGCGGTCAGCAGGCCGAGGATGAAGGAACCCGAGACGTTGACCACGAAGGTACCCCACGGGAAGACCGTGTCGTGCCGCATCTGCACCGCACGGTCGGTGAGATAGCGCAGGGGTGCGCCGACGACGGCTCCGATGACGACGAGCAGCCAGTTCACAATCAGTTCTCACCCTTCCCGTGCGGTGCGCGCGGCTCCTCGTCCCGGCCCGCGTTCCGGATCACCTCGCAGTCCTCCAGCGTCACCAGACCCTCGCCGACCAGCTCCTCGATCTGCGGCAGGAAGGCGCGGACGCTCTCCTCGGTGTCCACGACGACCACGGCCACCGGCAGGTCCTCGCTCAGCGACAGCAGCCGCGTCGTATGGACGAGCGAGGAGGCGCCGAAGCCCTCGATGCCCCGGAACACACTCGCTCCGGCCATGCCCGCGGCATGCGCGCGGTGCACGATCTCGGCGTAGAGGGGCTTGTGGTGCCAGCGGTCGTTCTCGCCGATGAAGACGGTCAGCCTGAGGGCCCGTCCGTTCAGTCGTGTCATCGCCGCCTCCCGGGTGCGCCGGTCGTGGTGCCGTTCATCGGGGTTTTCCTTCGTGGATACCCCCGGCTTCAGCCGGGGGAGGAAACGAAGCTCCTGCGGAGCAGGGCAGGAAACGGGGTTTCGCCCTAAGGGCGAAAGACCGCGTACATGACGGGTAGCCTGTGCGCTGTGCGTTGCGAGAACCAAGCGCGTACAACGTGTTGCGCGAGAACCAAGCCAGCACACCTAGCACCTGACTTTGCTGCACAAACCGGGCAGGTTCCGTCCCGGATGGTGTTGAGGGAGTAAGACCTTTCAGGTCGTTGACCTGCAGGGCTTCCTGAGCCAGGAATCCCCCTGCTTCAGCTGGGGGAGGGTTCAACGCTGGTTCTTCGCTCTCGCCGCTCATCGCTGCCGCCATGCCAGGGCACGGCGGGCCGCCGTCATCGCGAGCCAGACCGCCGAGAGGGCCACGAGCAAGGTCGCGAACAGGTACGCGAGCGCGGTGCGGGGGTGCCCCGAGGCGACCAGCCTCTGGATGTCGACCGCATAGGTCGAGAACGTGGTGAAGCCGCCGAGCACCCCGGTACCGAAGAAGGGGCGCACCAGCCGGTGCACCGCCCGCAGCTCGGTGATCACGACCATGAGGACCCCGATCACGGCGCAGCCCACGACGTTGACCCAGAAGGTGGTCCAGGGGAATCCCCCGGTCTGCGCGGGCCACAGCAGCGAGGCCCCGTAGCGGGCGACGGCGCCGATGGCGCCGCCGAGGGCGACGACCGCCACGACGTCCCCTTGTCCCTGCCAGGGCGAGGGGCGCGGGGCGCGCTCGGGCACGGCTGTCTCGCTCGGTTCGGCGCTCTTGGGGTGCGGCACTCTCATGAATACTTCTCCTACTCGCCGGGGCCCTGTCGAACGGGCACGCTCGATCGCAAGTAGGGACCGTTGGCGGCGACACTGCCGCGGTTCGGGTACGGCGGGCCCCACCGCCGCGCCGCGAGGCATGATCGCGGCCGGTGAACAGGGTAACGCCGACCGCCGCGGCCACGCACCCGGCGTCAGCCTTCGCCCATGGGCGGCTCGCACACCGCCACCCCCCGCTCCCACAGGCTTCCGAGGACCAGCAGGCCGCCGGCGACACAGCCGCTGGTGACCATCCGGAAGCCCGACCGGCGCCGCAGCAGGTGATGCACCACACGTCCGGTGTCGTCGACCGCGAGGACGGCGGCCGTGCCCGCCGGACGGTACGGCGCGCGCAGCGCGACACGGGCCGCGGTGCGGCGCACGGCCGGGGCGGCCCGGTGGAGCAGGTCGAGCGCAGGCAGGCGGGGGCCCGCCAGGGCCACCCAGATGCGTCCGTCGCCGTCGCGCCACAGGTTGTCCGGCATACCGGGGAGGTCCTCGGCGAAGGGCTCGCTCCGGCCCGCGTGCGGACCGGCCACCCAGTGACGGGTGAGGCGGCGGGCGCCGGTCTCGGCGATCACGAGGAAGGACTCGTCCCCGCTCGGGGCCAGCCCGTTGGCGAACTGCAGTCCCTCCAGTACGACATCGGCGCGCTCGGCGCCGGGAGCCAGCCGCAGCAACCGTCCCGTCCCCGTGTGCTCGGCCATGTCGCCGATCCACCGCTCGAGGGGGTACCTGCGGCTGGAGACGGTGAAGTAGACCGTGCCGTCCGAGAGGGCGACGACATTGCTGCAGAAGCGCAGCGGCTCCCCCGCCACGGAGTCGGCGAGGACGCGCGGGGCGCCGCCCGCGGGGTCGATCCGCAGCAGTCCGCGGCGCGCGTCGCACACCAGCAGCGCACCGTCCGGGAGGAGTTCGAGGCCGAGCGGCCGGCCGCCCGTCTCCGCGAGCACCTCGACACGGGTGCGGGACGGGTCGGCGATGCCGGTCAGGCGGAGGACGCGGCCGTCCTCCACACCGGTCAGCACCCGGCCCTCCGGGTCGGCGATCACGTCTTCGGGGCCCCGGACGCCGAGGTCGACGTAGTGGCGCGGTACGAGAGCCGTGGAACGGACCATGGACGCCTGCCTTTCACTGCCGGAAGCCGCCATCCTCGCAGCCGCCCGGGTGTCACCGGGCCCAACCGGTCAGGATTCGAGAAGCCATGGGTCCCTCCCCCGCCCTAACTTGGAACCACCGGCGAAACACACCGGTCCTCACAAAGCGAAGGAGCACACCATGACCGCGGGCCTGAAGACGATCATCTACCCCGTGAAGGACCTCGCCCGGGCGAAGGAGGTCTTCGGGGCACTGCTGGAGACCGAGCCGTACGCGGACGAGTCGTACTACGTCGGCTTCAAGGACGCGGGCCAGGACGTCGGCCTCGACCCCAACGGCCACGCCAAGGGCATGACCGGTCCGGTGCCCTACTGGAGCGTGCCCGACATTCGTGCCCGCCTCAGGGCCCTGCTGGACGCCGGGGCCGAGCTGCTCCAGGACGTGACCGACGTCGGCGGCGGCAAACTGATCGCCTCGGTGAAGGACCCGGACGGAAACCTGGTGGGGCTGACGCAGGACCCGGTCGCCTAGGGTCTTTCGTTTGGATCAGACCGGGCTCGCGGGCCCTGGCACCGCTCCCCCAAGCTCTTCGAGCAGGGGGTACCCCCAGCCGCGTTGTCGTCGGTTGCCGCCCTCCCCCGCCGGACAGATCACTTGCGGGTGCAGTAATTGCACGGTAAACAAAAGGCTCTTTGTCTGTTACCGTGCGGGTATGGCAGCGAAGACGGCGGGTGCCGGGCTTGAGGAGCGGTGGCGGGACATCCTGTCCGTGCACGCGCGCACCATGTGCGAGATCGACCGGGTTCTGCACCCGCACGGGCTCGGTGCCAGCGACTTCGAGGTGCTCGACATCCTCGCCGCCGAGACGCCCGCGCACGGCGAGCAGTGCCGGGTGCAGAACATCGCGGGGCGCGTCCATCTGAGCCAGAGCGCCCTGTCGCGGCTGATCGGGCGTCTGGAGAAGGACGGCCTGGTACTGCGCTCCGTGTGCGCGGAGGACCGGCGCGGGGTGTGGGTCGCCCTGACGGAGAAGGGCCGGGCACTGCACACCGAGGTGCAGCCGCTGCAGCGGGACGTCCTGGCGCGGATGCTGGCCACCGGCACACCGGCGGAGTGACCGCGCCCGGCGGTCCCGCCCCGGCACGGTCCCTCGCCCGCGGCTACGGCTCCGCCCCTACGGGCGAGCCAGCAGCGTGCGCACTCCCTCGGAGTTGAGCGTCAGACCGTGCGGCGAGGCCGCGTCTATGGTCAGGGTGATGTCGTCGGTGGGCCACTGGGAGGCGAGCGCACCCAGCGGCACGAGTCGGTACCGGGAGACGAACGGCAACAGGTCGGCCATCTCCGTCTCGGACGTGAACACGGGCACCGTCTGCTCGCCGTCCGGCTGCTCCAGCACCGGCAGGGCCACGGCGTAGGGGTTGGTCGTGTCGTCCTCGTCGACGTCGTCCGGGACCGGGACGAGCACGTCGCTCCCGGCCAGCGTGTCCAGCGCGTCCGAGTCCGAGGTGTCCACCGCGAGGGTGTCGAGCGCTGCCTGGGCTGCGGTCGGTCGATGGTTCTTTTCGGGCGTGTTCATGGCAGATCCCCAGATAGTGGCGTGCGTGCACCGCCCGGAATCCACGGTTCCGGGCGAACTACGGTCGCGTACCCCGACAGCCCCCGGGCCATGCCTGCCACCAGGGACGGAATACGGCCAGTGCCGCGTGGCCGTGATCACCCTGCCCTGCCGCCCGGCCCTGTCCGGGTCGTTCGACACCGCAGGCCGCACCGGAGTGAGCACGGTGCGTTTCGGCGTCGCCGAGGACTGCGCGCCGCCGGCCCGAGGCCTCGGCGCCCTGGGCGCGGGGGCCACCCGCCACGGGCGGGCCCTCACCCCGTCGGCCTAGGCGGATCCAGCCGCCGCCCTCGGGGCCACGAGCCGGCCCCCGTTCATCTCCCGGCAGCCGGTGGCGGCGCGGGAGGCCGGCCGATCGCCGGGCGCCCTGGTCACGGATGCCGCGGGACGGCCGTGGACCGTCGGATGCGACAGCTTCCTCGTGGCTCCGAAGGGGCTGCACGGGCAATTGGTGGCGGCGCTGGGAGCGGACGGCCGGACACCCCCAGCGGTCCTGTGAGGCGCAGAGGAGCAACGCAACGCGGGCGGTGGCCCCGGCATCGCCGGAGTCACCGCCCGCTCTGCCCGCGCCCTGTGTCAGGCGCCGGTGCGCTCCCTGCGGCGCAGGGTGAGGTACGTGCCCGTCAGACCCGCCGCGACGAGGGCGCCCGCGGCGATGCTCACCGGAAGGGCGGGGAAGGACGACGCGTCCGTGGTCGCCGCGGTGTTCTGCATCGCAGGACCCGGGGTGATGCTGGTGGCCACGGGGTTCACATGGTGGATGGGGCCGACCGACTTCACGGAACCGTCGGTGTTCAGCAGCACCTGCCGGTTGTTGGGGTGACGGAAGTCGAACATGCCCGCGAGGGAACCGGCCGTGGAGTCGAAGGAGTGGTCACCGATCCGGCCGGTGTGCCAGTTGTCCTCGACAAAACGGATGATCGAGGACTGGTCCGTCGTCGTGTGGTCGATCTTGTTGACCTTGCTGTAGGGCGAGATCACGAGCAGCGGCTGCCGGGTGCCGGGGCCGCAGCGGTCCGCGTAGCCGCCCGAGGCGGCGGGACCCGCCTGGCAGGCCGGGCTGTCGGTGGCCTTGCCGTTCGAGCCGGTCGAGGTGTCCTTGGAGCCGTTGCGGGGCTTGGCGTAGGCGTGGTCGTACCAGCCGTCGGAGTCGTCGTAGGCGACGACGACCGCCGTGGACTTCCACTGCGGCGACTTCTGGATCGCGTTGATCTCCTGGATCAGGAAGTGCTGCTCGTCGACCGGGTCGGAGTAGCCGGCGTGGCCGTCCTGGTACTCGCCGGCCTTGAGGAAGCTGACGGAGGGCAGCTTGCCCGCGTTGAGGGCGGCGTCGAAGTCCGTCAGGTCGTAGTTGTGGTTCGCCTGCCCGTTGTGACCGATCTCGTCGACGTTCTTGGGCGGCAGGTGGTGCGGGTTGGACGTCGACTTGTAGTACTGGAACGGCGAGTGGTGCGGGCTGTAGTCGACGGCCGAGGCCCCGCCGACGTTGGTGTGCGCGGTGTCGCACTTGGCGTAGTCGCCCTGCTTGCCGTCCCACGCCGTGGACGGCCGGAAGCCGCCCTGGAACCAACCCCAGCTGACCTTCTTGGAGTTGAGCACGTCACCGACGTTGCGGCCCTGCATCGACGCCAGGGCGTTCTTGCTGGTGTGGTCCTTGCCGGAGCAGTCGTCGTACGCCGGGTCGGGGTCGTTGATGACCGTGCCGACACCCTTGGCGTCGGGCGACGCCACGGTGTACGAGTCCGGTGCGGCGGTCTGCTTGGGGTTCTCGGTACCGGAGGACGGGTCCATCGAGACGACGCCGTGGGTCTGGCCGGAGACCAGGTTGAGGGCGCCGGGCGTGGAGGGGCCGTAGACCGAGCTGAAGGAGCGGTCGTTGAGGGAGTAGTGCTGGGCGTAGTTCCACAGACCCGTGACGGTGTTTCCGTCGTAGTAGTCCATGACCAGGCCCGGCTCGCCGAACAGGTTGCCCGAGCACTTGCCCGAGTCCGTGTTCTGCACGAACTGGTCGTTCTTGCCGCCGTTGTAGGCGTACTGCTCAGCACCGTAGGAGTGGTTCTGGTCGCAGGTCATGGCCTGGGAGGGGGTGAGCCGCTTGGGGGCGTACTGGTTGGGGTTCTTCTTCAGCAGCCCCGCGGTGCGCAGGTTGTCGATGTCCCTCGGGGTGTTCCTGGCCGCGGTGAACTTCGTGCCGTCGGTGTTCGCGGCCTCGGGGTAGGTCGCGAAGTAGTGGTCGAAGGATATGTTCTCGTCGAAGAGGACGACAACGTGCTTGATGGGCGTGGCCGTAGACGGGTGGTGGGCCCCGTCCGGCGTGCCGGCCCAGGCGGACGTGTGTGCGCCGAGTGCCGTGAGCGCCACAGCGCCCGCAAGTGCCCCCAGGCTCCTCATCGTTGCTCGACTTCCCCTGCTGGCCATTCGGTTCACCTTCCGGACACGAACATCGTTACGCGATACGGTCGGGATGCTCCGCCAGTCGCGCGGCACACCGCTGGAGGGGCGGTGGCGCCCAAGTGAACAACGAGTCAGGGATACAGAAGGAAACCTTGACCGTGTATTGACCAACGGCGCGTGAAGTTGTCCGGACAGGTGCGGACGAGTTCAGCTCAGCAGAGCGCGGCCGTACCAGTCCGCGCTGTCCCGAACTCCCGGCAGCGCAAAGAAATAGCCACCGCCGAACGGCTTGATGTAGTCGGTGAGGGGCTCGCCCGCGAGGCGGTGCTGCACACTCTCGAACTGGCGGGCGAGATCCTGCTGGTAGCAGGAGAACAGCAGGCCCATGTCGAGATTGC
Source organism: Streptomyces sp. NPDC047022 (assembly GCF_040644155.1). Taxonomy (NCBI): domain Bacteria; kingdom Bacillati; phylum Actinomycetota; class Actinomycetes; order Kitasatosporales; family Streptomycetaceae; genus Streptomyces; species Streptomyces sp. NPDC047022. The sequence continues at coordinate 28,005 of NZ_JBEYVV010000005.1, forward strand.
CGTTGCCGTCCATGCCCGAGTCGTAGTTGTAGGCGCGGCGCAGGATGCGCTGCCCGGCCGTGGCCGCCGTACGCGGATTGGCCAGGCGTATGTGGGCGTCCAGCGGAATGACGTCGCCCTTGGGGTCGTTCGGGTAGTCCGGGGTGTCGTGCTCGGTGTTCCCGTCCAGCGGGGCGCCCGACTCCCGGGCCCGGCCGAACATCCGCTCCTGCTCGCTGAGGGAGACCCGGTCCCAGAACTCCACGAGCATCCGGATCAGCCGTACGACCTGATAGCTGCCGCCCACCGCCCAGTCCGGCTCGCCCATGCCCTTCCCCACCCACACCAGACGGTTCATCTCACGGGCGTCGGCGTGGTCGGGGTTGGCCGTGCCGTCCCGGAAGCCCATCAGATTGCGCGGGGTGCCGGTGGGACGGGGCGGGCTGCTGAAGCCGTCGAGGCGCCAGCGGACCTGCATACCGCCACGGGTGTGCCGGGCGATGTCGCGCAGGGCGTGCAGCACCGTGTCGGAGTCGTCGGCGTGCAGTTGGAGGCTGAGGTCGCCGTGGCACCACTCGGGCCTGAGGTCGTCGTCGGGGAACGAGGGCATGGCCGCGAGGCGCCGCGGGCGGCCGCCGGTGAGCCCGAAGCGCTGGTCGAAGAGGGAGGCTCCGACGCCGACGGTCACCGCGAGCGCGCCGGAGGGCAGCCGCTCCCCCAGGATGCCGGAGTCGGCCGGCGGCCCGGTGATACCGACCGGCGCGGGCGTTCCGCCCGAGGTCAGGAAGCGGGCGCGGGTGGTGAGGGTACGCAGAAGGTCGATGAGTTGAGTGCGGTTGTCCACCGTGAGATCGAAGGCGGCGAACGCGCTGACCCGGCGCGGGAGAGCGAGCACCGACTCCTGGTGGACCCCGTGGAACGGGGCGATGGGGGGTGCTCCCGCTCCCCTGGCGTCGGCGCCGGTCGGGGCGGCGGCGCCGCCCGTGGCGAGTCCGGCGCCCGCGAGGGCCGCGCCGCGCAGGAAGCCGCGACGCGCGACTCCGCTCTTCGCGTTCCTCGCGTCCTTCGCGTCCTTCGCGGAGGTGCTGTGGTGGGAATTCGCGTTCATGGAGGCGCCGTTCGCGGAGGCGGTGTACGGGGAGTCGGCGTTCGTGCAGTCGGCGTTCGTGCAGTCAGCGTTCGTGCAGTCAGTGTTCGTGGACTCGGCGTTCACGGAATTCCCGGGAGCGGCGGGAGACGCGCTCATACCGTCCTCCGCGGGTCGCAGAGGGTCGCCACCGATGCGAGGCGTTCGACCAGATCACCGAGGATCGCATCGAGTTGCTCCCGCTGGGGGCGCTCCAGACGCTCCAGGGGCGTCCAGCGACCGCCTTGGTCGAAGCCGTCCAGGGTGTGCTGAGCCCGGTCCAGCTCCCGGTCGAGTGAGGACAGGTCCGCGTAGCGCGTCTTGAGCACGGGACGCAGCCGGGACAGTACGGCGCGGGTGCCGTCGAGGTTCGCGCGGGCGGTGGCGAGGTTGCTGCCGCTGCCGTAGTCGGTGCGCCCGGTCAGCTCGAACTGCACGGTGTTCTCCAGGATTTCGTGCGCCCGCAGACCCAGCTGCGCCGGGTCCATGCGGGCCTGCGCCCAGCCGTCACGCAGTCCGGTGACGGCCTTGACCAGGGCGGACGCCGCGGCGCGCAGGGAATCGGCGGACTGGCCGTGCCACAGCCCGTACTCGATGCGGTGGAAGCCGGTGAAGGCCGGGTCCTGCACGCCCTTCGCAAGACCCGCGTCCGTCGCGTTGATCTGACCGTCCGCGTCGCCGAAGGCGTCGTAGGCCGCGCCCAGCCGCTCATAGGCGAGATGGGCCGGGAGCCAGGCCGTGCGGGCCGCGTCGAGGTCTCCACGGTCGATCGCGTCCTTCAGCACGCCGGTCTGCCGTACGACGCCGTTCAGACCGTCGCCGACCCACTTCTGGTAGTCGATCGCGAGAGGGATCAGGTCGTGCTCGGTGAGCGGGACCGCGGCGGGCCCTGCAGTCCCGGTGGTGATGCGCACCGTGGGGCCGGTCACCGCGTCGGCGTCGTCGGGCAGGCACATGAACGCGTACGAGCCCTTGCCGAGCTTGACCGTCAACTGACGCGTGGTACCCGGGGCGAGGCCCTCCAGCTCGCCGTACACGGCGTGGCTGCGGGAGTCCTCCAGGAAGACCTCCGCCGGTCCGCTGGAGGTGTTGTGCAGGTCGAAGACCTGAAGGCCCGGGGCGCCCCGCTGCCAGCCGTGACCGCAGCCGCTCGGCGACACCTCCACCGCTGTGTGCGGCAGCCCGTCGGCGGCTCGTGCGCGGTGGCCTCCGCCGAAAGTGGTGACCAGCAGCACCGCGACCAGAACGAGGGTGAGGACAACCCCACCCGTGGCCCAGAGTCGGACCCGCCATGAGGTGAGGCCGGGCACCGGCATTCCTCCACGCTTCCCGGGACGTCGTGCGAACGTGACGTGCGAACTTGACCCCGCGCCGCTGTGCCGGCGCGATCATCACATGCTAGGCAGCGGGAACGGCTCCGATGACCCCAAGGCCGGGACGGACACCAAGAGTTCCCTCCTGGTTCACCGGACGCTTGCCGTCGGGCGCGTACCGGGGCTCCTCATCCGCGCGGACCTCTTCGCCGTGCCGTGCGCCGGAGCCCTTCGTAGGCTGGTGCCCTCGGGCCACGTCACGGAGGTCTGCGATGCCCCGGAGCATCTGGTCGGGAGCGATCAGCTTCGGCCTGGTCACGATCCCGGTCGACGTGGTCCCCGCCACCGAGGACCACAGCGTCCGCTTCCACCAGTACCACCTCGAGGACATGGGCCGGGTCCGAGTCCGGAAGTACTGCGAGGCCGAGGACCGTGAGGTCCCGGCCCAGGAGATCGGCAAGGGGTACGAGGTGTCCCGGGACGAGGTCGTGCCGGTCCTCGACGAGGAGCTGCGCAGCCTGCCCCTGCCCACGGCGAGGGCCATCGAGATCGCCGGGTTCGTACCGGCCGGATCGATCGATCCGATCCGTATGGGTGAGGGCTACTACCTGCAGGCCTCGGGCGCGATCGCCGCGAAGCCGTACGTGCTGCTGCGCAAGGCACTGGCGAGAACGTCGAAGGCCGCTGTGGCGAAGTTCGCCTGGCACGGCAGGGAGAGGCTCGGCCTGCTGCGGGTGAGGGACGATGCGCTCGTGCTGCACGCGATGCGCTGGCCGGACGAGATCAGGGACCCGGGCGAGCTGGCCCCTCCGGACGTGCGGCTCTCCGAGGACGAGATCACCGAGGCTGAACATCTGATCGAGCGCATGACCCGCGACGACCTGGAGGGCCCCGAGTACACGGACAGCTACACGGCGGCACTCGAGCAGGTGATCGAGGCCAAGCGCGAGGGGCACGCGCCGCCCGGGGTGCCGGAACCGGCGGCCGAACCGGCCAAGGTGCTGGACCTCATGGCCGCGCTCCAGGCATCGGTCGCCGAGGCGAAGGCGGCCCGCGGCGAGAGCACAGAGGCCGAGGTGCACGAGCTGCCGAAGAAGACCGCGGCCCGGGCGGCGGAGAAGGCAGCGAAGAAGACAGTGAAGAAGGCCCAGGAGACGGCCAGGAAGACCGTGGCGGAGAAGTCCGCGAGACAGGAGCCGGAGAAGGGGGCCGCGAAGAAGAGCACGGCGAAGAAGGCGGCCCGCCGGCCACGCAGCGCATAGCCGGCCGACCGCCCGACACTGCGTCAGCGACGCGAGGTGTGATGGATGGAAGAGGGCCGTTCCGCCGCCTGGTCCGGCGCGGGCGTGGATGCCGACGGGGGTGAGGAGGAGGACATCGGCGTCGCCGACGATGTCTCGGTCCACGACGTTCCATGGCCGGACAGGACCATCTCCTTCGCCCTGCGGAACTCCTCGTCCGTGATGTCGCCACGGGAGCGCATATCGGACAGTCTCATGAGTTCGTCGGTCCCGCTCGGGCGGCTCTTGCCGACCGCCGTCTCACGGATGTAGGAGTCGAGGGCCTCCTGCTGTGCCCGTGCCTGCGCCATTTCACGGCGTCCCATGTCCCTGCCGCGAGCGACGACGTAGACGAAGACGCCGAGGAACGGCAGCACGATCACGAAGACCAGCCAGCCGGCCTTGGCCCAGCCGCCCATGGAGTCGTCGCGGAAGATGTCGACGATCACGCGGAACAGCAGGATGAACCACATGACCAGCGCGAAGAACCACAGGATCGTCCAGAAGGCGCTCAGCAGTGGGTAGTCGTACGCGAGATATGTCTGCGCGACCATGTCACTCCTCCGTTCCAGGCTCTCGCCCGAGGCCACCGGTGCCGTTTTCAGCGTGCGCGCGGTGAGGACCGTGCGGCCTCACCCGGTGGGGGTGAGCGTGTATGCCGCCGTACCAGGCGGAGGACGCGATCGTCGCGCCGAGCGCCAGGCCCGAGACCGCCACCAGGAACACGGAGATCAGCCACGACTGGAACGTGAACACGGGTCCGAGCGGGCCGAACTCGTCCAGACTGCGCTGCATGGCCGTCGGCATCACCAGCCGGGCGCCCCAGCTCAGGACGACGGTGCCGGCTCCCGCCAGGACCGCCCCCGGCAGCAGGCCGGGCCAGCCGATCCTGCCGCCCAGCAGCAGGTGCTGACTCCACCACCACAGCAGTGTCGAGGACAGTGCGGACAGCAGGAGCCCGGGCACCGGTCCGCCGCCGAAGCCGGAGCGCAGCGGGGCCTGGACGAGGAGGACGGCCAGCCAGACGATCAGCCAGAGCAGCCAGCGCCATGCCACGGACCGTATCGGCGCCCTGGCCAGTGACCAGCAGCGTTCGCACACCGCCTGCAGCGCGCGGGTGAAGGCTGTTGCCGACAGGAGCACCAGCAGGGCGCCCAGACCTCCCACGGACCCCCGCACGGGCCCGCCGGCGAAATAGGTACGGCGCACCTCGTCCAGGGTCTGACCGTGCAGCCCCAGAACGGCGGCCAGCGACTCGCTCAGCATCTGCTGCAGCTGGTGCGGTGCGAACGCCGCCACCGTCATCAGCAACGGGAGCGCCGTGAGGAACGCCTGGGCGGCCAGCCGGATGGCGCCTTCCAGGACGTTGAGCGCCAGCAGCCGGGGAAGGAGCCGGGCGGCGCGCCCCGACCACAGACCGGCCGCCCCTCGTCTCAGCGCTCCGCCGCGTGGCGGGGGTTCCGGTCCGGGAGTCCTGGACACCGGTCAGCGTGTCATCGGGCCTCGCGGAGCGCGCTCCGCAACGCGACGGCGACCATCAACTCCGCGAGCCCGATCAGCACGAGCCACAGTCCCAGCAGCCGGGTCAGGACGACGGCCGACTGGGCCGGCAGGGCCAGTACGACGATCCCTGCGACGATGCCGAGCACCGCCGCGCCGAGGACGAACCCGCGGTGCGGCAGGTCCCGGCCCACCAAGGCCGTGTAGGCGGTCAGCATGCCGGACACCAGCCACACCACCCCGACGATGAGCGACAGCGCGGCGATGGTCTGCAGCGGGTTCCTCAGGCACAGCACCCCGGCCAGCACGAGTATCACCGCGATGATCAGGCGTGGCAGCCTCTCTTCGTGCTCCTCCCGGGAGAAGGCCGTGACAAAGCGGAAGCCTCCGGTGATGAGCAGATACAGCCCGATCAGCACCGCGAGGATATGCAGGGTCTCGTGCGGCCAGACCAGCACGAGGATGCCCGGCACCAGCGCCGCGAGCGCCGCACCGAGGATCCAGGTCCACGAGGCGGCGAATCCCGTGACCAGCACAGAACCACGCGGTATGGACATGGCTCCTCCTATCGCGGGCAGGGAGACGGATCCCTGCCAGAGTCCCGCCGGCAAGGGCGGTCCGGCTCACCCACAACGGGTGAGGCCCCCGATGGCCGGGGTCGCGGCCCTTTTCATGGACGCGGGGAACTGCGCTTTCATGGACGCGGGGAACTGCGCTTTCATGGACGCGGGAAACCGCGCACACCACACAACGCACCCGCCCTGGACCACACACCTCGGCCCCCGCGCGGCACCCGTCACTCCGGCAACCGATGCATCTCCACGACGCTCAGTCCCAGCGACTGGAACCGGGCCAGCAGCCCATACAGATGTGCCTCGTCGACCACGGGCCCGACCAGCACCGTCTCACCGGCCAGCACCAGACGGTCCAGCTCGGGAAAGGCCCGGCTCAGAGCCTCGGACATCTGCCCGTCGACGCGGATCTCATAACGCATGAGCCGATCCTCCGCCCCACGACGCCCCCCGGCCTCACCTGGCGAAGGTGAACCCGGGGTAGCCCGGGCCACGGTGCGGCCCCGAGTGTCAGTGCTCAAGGAAGATCTTGAACACGATGATCAGCAGCCCGAGCAGCAGATTGACCGCGGCGCTGACCGCCACGAGGAACCAGGGGGCACGGGCGCGCCGGGCCGCCGCCGCGGACCAGCCCATCTGCCCGGCCACGGCGATCGCGAGCGCCAGCCAGGCCCCGCCTCGCGCGTCCAGTCCGAACAGCGGACTGACGGCCGCGGCCACGGCCGGCGGCACGGCGGCCTTGACGATGGGCCACTCGTCGCGGCAGACATGCAGCGCTGCCCGCCAGGTCGGCAGCTGCCGCTGCGCAAGCCGCGCGCCGAACAGCTCGGCGTGCACATGCGCGATCCAGAACACCAGCCCGGTGCCCAACAGCAACAGCACCAGTTCGAGGCGCGACACCGGGCCCGTCGCCCCGGCGCCGACCACCACGGACGCGGCGAGCAGTGAACCGTAGACACCGCCGGTGTAGTCGGCACGGGCGCGGCGCTCGGCCTTGCTCTCCTTGCTCTCCCTGCTCTCCCTGCTCTCCTCGGCTTTGGAGCCTTCGGCACCGGAGCCTTCCGCCTCGGACATCACAGCCTTCCCTCGCACTTCCCGTCACGGGCGGACAGGCTGAAAGTCTGCGGGCAGTACGTCCTCTCGCACGAAGATCCCGGCCCGCCACGGCCCCGCCCTTCACCTCACCGGTCGAGCGAGGTGACATCACGACCGGTCTTACGGAGTGGTGACATGGCGGGCGGGACGCGCGGCGGCGGTCCGTCGCGGGCCTAGCGTGGCCGTATGCGTGTACTGGTCACCGGCGGTGCCGGTTTCATCGGGTCCCATGTCGTCGAGGCACTGCGATCGCGCGGCCACGAGCCGGTGGTGTTCGACGTACGAGAGGGCACCGGCGCCGATGTGCGCAACCCGGAAGCGGTCGCCCGCGCCCTGTCCGGAGTCGAGGCGGTGTGCCATCAGGCGGCCATGGTCGGTCTCGGCAACGGGGTAGCGGACGCGCCCGAGTACGTCTCCCGCAACGACCTGGGTACGGCCGTCCTGCTGGCTGCGATGGCGGACGCGGGCGTACGGCGCCTGGTCCTGGCCGGGTCGATGGTCGTCTACGGGGAAGGGCGGTACGAGTGCGGACGGCACGGCGTGGTGCGGCCGGGCCCGAGGGCCGTCGCCGATCTGGAGGCCGGGCGCTTCGAGCCGACGTGCCCTCTGTGCGACGAGGGGTTGTCCCCCGGGCTGGTGGGCGAGGACGCCCCCACCGATCCCCGCAACGTGTACGCGGCCACCAAGCTGACCCAGGAGCATCTGTCGGCGGCCTGGGCCCGGTCGGCCGGGGGTTGTGCCGTGTCGCTGCGGTACCACAACGTGTACGGCCCTCGGATGCCCCGGGACACCCCCTACGCGGGTGTCGCCTCGTTCTTCCGCTCCGCGCTCGCCCGCGGCGAGGCCCCGCGCGTCTTCGAGGACGGCCGCCAGCGGCGCGACTTCGTGCATGTGCGCGACGTGGCCTCGGCCAACGTGGCGGCGCTGGAGGCGGATCTGCCCGAGGGAGTGCTCACGGTCTACAACACCGGCAGCGGCGAACCCCGCACGGTGGGCCGGATGGCGCAGGCACTGGCCGACGCGTACGGCGGCCCGCAGCCGGTCGTCACGGGTGAGTACCGGCTCGGCGACGTACGGCACATCACCGCGGACTCCTCCCGGCTGCGCGCCGAACTCGGCTGGCAGCCCGAGGTCGGCTTCGAGGAGGGAATGATCGAGTTCGCGCACGCGGGACTGCGCGGATAGCGAAGCGGCGGACGGGCTTCACACAGGCCGGGGCGTCGCCCCGCACCGTCGCGCCGTTCCCCGGCGGCTACCCGCACCGGGCCCCGCGCCACTGGGCGGCGGATTGGTACCGGCCGCTGCGCGGCCCTTCCTCTTCGCGGTCCCCCCGCGGATCCTGGGCCCGGGATCAGGGCACGGCATGGTGCGTCTCCACGCAAGCGAGATGAACCACCTCGGGTGCTTTCTTCCCGACCTGTACGCGGAATTCAAGGCGACGCCGTGCGCGGAAGGCAGGAGGAGGCGTCATGATCGGGCAGCTTGTCACGGCGGGCATCGGGATAGCGCTCAGCCCGGTCCCGGTGCTCGTCCTGTTCCTGCTGCTGACCACAAGCCGCGGGCGGGCCAACGGACTGGCGTTCACGACCGGCTGGATGGCCGCCCTGACCGCGGTCGTCACACTCCTGGCTCTCGCCGGTGACCGTCCGGGGGCGGGGAGTTCCCACAGCGGCGCGGGGTGGGTGCAGCGCACTGTGGGCGTCCTGGCCCTGCTCCTGGGCGCCGCCCATGTGCTGCACGGTCGACGGGGCGGGAACGGCGGCCACCTGCCCGGCTGGATGCGCGTCTTCGACCGCTTCACGCCGACGCGCTCGGCTGTGCTGGCCGCCGTCATGCTGTCGGCCGATCCCAAGAATCTGCTGTTCGCGGCCGACGGTGCCCTCGGCGCGGCGTCGCGGACGACGAGCGGCCCCGTTCAGTACGCGGGGCTCGCCTTCCTGGTGTTCGCGGGCTCCTCGGGTCTGCTGCTGCCGATGGGTGTCCACCTCCTGGGGGGCGAGCGCAGCACACGGTATCTGGCCCGGTGCAGGACCTGGCTGAGCGCACACGGGACCGTGACCACCTCCGGAGTACTGGTCGCGGTCGGCGCCTACTTTCTCGTCAGGTCCGCGACCGGCTGACCATCACCGGTGTCCGCGATGAAGGCGGCCAGCGCCCGTGCCGCTTCCTCGGGTGCCTCGACCTGGGGATAGTGGCCGACACCGTCGAGCACGGTGAAGCTGGCGTCGGGGCGCCGCCTGCGGAGGCGCTCCAGGACATGGGCTCCGCTGACGGGGTCTTCGGGGCCCCACACGAACAGCAGCGGGCCCCCGTACTGTTCGAGGGAGTCGGACCAGCGGTGGAAGTGGACGCGTCGGTCGTCGATGTAGCGGAGCAGGCGCGGGGCCAGGTGATGCCCCTTCTCGCGGGTGAGGGACGTCCACATGTCGTGCAGAAGCTCGTCCGGGACGGGCCTGGCCAGGACGCTGCGCAGGTTCGCGGTGAACCTCTTCTCGTCGGTGAGGCGGGCCAGGAGTGGGCCGATGCGGCTGTGCAGGAGACGCTGCGCCAGGATCGGGCGGTGGAGGTCGGCGTAGAGACCGCCGTTCAGCAGGGCGGTGCGGGTGATGCGGCCCGGGTCACGGGCCAGCAGCTCCTGGGCGACCGAGACTCCGTAGTCGTGGGCGACGAGTGCGGTGTCGCGGATGTCCAGGTGCTCCCAGACGGCCTCCACCAGATCGGCCTGCTCATGGATGGAGTAGCGGTGGCGGGAGGGCTTGTCGCTGTGCCCGAACCCGAGCAGGTCGAGGGTGGTCACCCGGCATCCGGCCGCGACCAGGTGCGGGACGGTCATCGCCCAGTCGTGGGAGGAGGTGGGGAAGCCGTGCACGAGCGTCACGGGCCTGCCCTCACCGTCCTGGCGGACGAACAGGCGATGGCCGTTCAGTTCCACCCTGGTGCCGCCCGCGGTCCAGTCGACGAGATTCAACGAGGCTCTCCAATACCATCGCCATCGGGCAAGGCAGGGCGCTCGGCTCGAAGAGCGTCCACCAGCGCACTGCCGAGGACGGGACGAGACAGTACGACATGGTCGTGCGGCTGTGCGGACCAGGGTCGGGCCCGGCCGGTTCACCCCATGGCCGCGGGAAGCGTCACCTCGAAGCGGCAGCCGCCCGGGATGTTGTGCACGGTGGCATGACCCTGATGGGCCTCCACGATGCCGCGGACGATGGCGAGGCCCAGACCCGCCCCCGCAGGCGGCGTCCGGGCATGCGTGCCGCGCCAGCCGGTGTCGAAGACGCGCGGCAGGTCGTCCTCGGCGATCCCGCCGCAGCCGTCGGTCACGGACAGCACCACGCCGTCGGCCGAGCGCTCGGCGGTGACCGCGACGGTGCCGTCGGCCGGTGTCCGCCGGATCGCGTTCACGAGCAGATTGCCCAGCACACGGCTCATCTCCTTGCCGTCCACCTCCACCGGCACCGGTTCGACGTGGTCACCGACCAGCCGTACCCCCAGCTCGCGGGCGAGCGGGTCCGCTCCCGCGAGGGCGTCGCCGACGAGGTCGTACAGCGACATCCGGCTGGGCGCGAGGGCGAGCGCGCCGGCGTGGATACGGGAGAGCTCGAACAGGTCGCCGACCATGTCGTTGAGGCGCTCGACCTCGGTGCGGATCTGCCTGAGGTAGCGGCCCGGGTCCGCCGCCACCCCGTCCTCGAGTGCCTCCGCCATGGCCCGCAGTCCGGCGAGCGGGGTGCGCAGATCGTGCGAGATCCAGGCCACCAGCTCGCGCCGGGAGGACTCCAGGGCGCGCTCACGCTCACGGGACTCGGCTAGCTTGGCGCTGGTGGCGGCCAACTCCTTGCTCAGTGCGGCGAGTTCAGCGGTGGCCGGAACCCTCGGGGCGGCGAAGTCGCCGCCCTCTCCGAACGACCTTGCCGCGAGCTGGAGTTCGCGGCTCCGGGCGACGACCCACCGGCCCAGCAGCAGCGCGGTGGCCAGTGAGACGACCGCCGCCATCGCGACGACCGTCGTCACGACCCTCAGGTCGTGCCCGGACAGGAACATCGCCTCGGCCACGGCCAGCGTGCCGGCGAGCATCGCGAACACCGCCACGGCGGCGACCACGGTGAGGGACGCGGTGAGCGAGCGCCGCCGGATCAGGCGCAGCACACCCGCTCCGGCCAGGCCGGAGGCGGCGGCGCCCAGGAAGGCGTACAGGGCCATGAGAAGTGTGTCGTTCATCGTCAGCTCCCTGCGCGCTCTTCACGCCCGGCGGGGTCGAACCGGTAGCCCACGCCCCACACGGTCTGGATCAGACGGGGCCTGGCCGCGTCGTCCTCGACCTTGCCGCGCAACCGCCGGACATGGACGGTCACGGTCGACAGATCGCCGAAGTCCCAGCCCCACACCTCGCGCATCAGGTCCTCGCGGCTGAACGCCCGCCCCGGGTGCCGAAGGAAGAAGGCCAGCAAGTCGAACTCGCGTAGGGTGAGGGCGAGTTCGGCGCCGTCCTTGGTGGCACGGCGGGCGGCCGGATCCACGGTGAGCCCCGCGGCGCCCAACGGCTGACGTGTTCCGTTCCCGGGCCGTGCCCGGCGCAGCACCGACTCCACCCGCAGGACCAGTTCGCGGGGGCTGAAGGGCTTGGTGACGTAGTCGTCGGCCCCCACCTCCAGGCCGAGGATGCGGTCGTCCTCGTCGCCGCGCGCGGTCAGCATGATCACGGGCACGGGCCCACGGTCGCGCATCCTGCGGCACACCTCCAGGCCGTCCATCCCGGGCAGCATCAGATCCAGCACCACCAGATCGGGCCAGTGGGCGGCGGCCCGGGCCAGCGCCGTCGGCCCGTCCTGCGCGCGGTCCACCGCGTAACCGGCTCGGTCCAGATAACCCGAGACGACCTCGGCGACGGTGGCGTCGTCCTCCACGACGAGGACGCGGGCGGCTTCGGCCGACCGGTGCTCATGGGGCACCGGCTCCTTGGGCTCGTACGGCTGCTGCATGCGTCCAGCCTCGCACCACGTCACCCTCGGCAGTGCCTCCGCCCCCTCTCCCGGCCGCCGACGTCCGTGTTTCGTAAGGAGCCGGAGTCCGGAATGTCCCCTTCGCGTTCGTAGGGTGAAAGCCGTGACGACCTCTCCCACACCACCGGACGTCGACGTGGTGCTCCCCTGTCTGAACGAGGCCGAGGCACTCCCCTGGGTCCTCTCCCGCATCCCGCACGGCTGGCGTGCGCTCGTCGTGGACAACGGCTCCACGGACGGCTCGGCCGCTCTCGCGCTCGAACTCGGCGCGAGGGTCGTCCACGAGCCGCGCCGCGGTTTCGGCGCCGCCTGCCATGCGGGGCTGACCGCCGCGACCGCCGACATCGTCTGCTTCTGCGACTGCGACGCCTCGCTGGATCCGTCGCTGCTCGTGCGCTTCGTCCGTGAAGTGCGTTCCGGCGAGGCCGACTTGGTGCTCGGACGACGGCGCCCGCAGGGCAAGGGCGCTTGGCCGGCGCACGCCAGGGCGGGCAATCTCGCGCTCGCCCGGATGCTGCGCCGCCGCACCGGGCTGCGTCTGCACGACCTGGGCCCGCTGCGCGCCGCCCGCCGCGAGTCCCTGCTCGCCCTGGGACTCAGCGACCGGCGCAGCGGCTATCCCCTCCAGATGGTCGTGCACGCGGCCGACGCGGGATGGCGGATCACCGAGCACGACGTGCCGTATCTGCCGCGCACGGGCGACTCGAAGGTGACGGGCACCTGGCGCGGCACCTGGCAGGCGGTTCGGGACATGAGCCGTGTGCTCGCCCAGCCGCCGACGGGAACCACGGTGGGAGGGACCGCCCGGTGACCACACTCCTCGTGATCGCCAAGGAGCCGCGGCCGGGACGGGTGAAGACCCGGCTGACGCCGCCGTTCACCCCGCGCGAGGCGGCGGCGCTCGCCGAGGCCGCGCTGGCCGACACCCTGAGTGCGGTGGCGCGGACCCCCGCCACCCGGCGCATCCTCGTCCTCCAGGGGCGGCCCGGACCATGGCTGCCGTCCGGGTTCGAGGTCGTACCGCAATGCCAGGGCGGGCTGGACGAACGCCTGGCCGCGGCCTTCGCGCGCTGCGACGGCCCCGCGCTGCTGATCGGAATGGACACACCGCAGGTGACACCGGACCTGCTCACCGTGGACTTCGCCGGCTGCGACGCGTACTTCGGCCCGGCCGAGGACGGCGGATTCTGGGCCCTGGGACTGGCCGACCCCGATCCGTCGCTGCTGCGCGGTGTGCCCATGTCGACCGACACGACGGGTGCAGTGCAGCGGGACAGGCTCGTGGCCGCGGGGCTGCGGGTGCGCGACCTGCCGTGCCTGCGCGATGTCGACACCGCCGGCGACGCCAGGGCCGTCGCGGCGGCGGCGCCCGGCAGCGCGTTCGCCGCGCTGTTCACCCGGCTCAGGACGGGCAGCACCCGATGAGCGCGGCATACGACATCGCGCCGGTGGACACCGCCGCACACGGCGCGGCGGGCGTCTCCTCGCCCTGGGCCGCGGACGATCCGTACTCCCACGCCCTGCGCTCGGGCCGGGGCCCGCTCTTCCTGCGGCGGGCCGACGGCTGGCTGCTGCCTCTGGAGGTCGAACGATGGTGCGCGGAGGCCGACGCCGTCGATCTGGCGGTACTGGGCCGGTGCGAAGGGTCCGTGCTCGACATCGGGTGCGGACCGGGACGGCTGGTCTCCGCGCTCGCCGAACGAGGGCGGGACGTCCTCGGCATCGACGTCAGCGAGGCCGCCGTCGCTCACACCCTCCGGCGGCTCGCGCACCCCGTGCCGCGGCGGAACCGGAAGCCGGGCCGTGCGACCGCACTGCTCCGCTCCGTCTTCGAATCTGTCCCCGGCGAAGGCCGCTGGGACACCGCGCTCCTGATGGACGGCAACGTCGGCATAGGCGGCGACCCGCACGCCCTGCTGGACCGGCTGTACGAACTCCTGCGGCCCGGCGGGACGCTGGTCGTGGAGACCACGCCCGCGGACATCGACGAACGGGTCAGTGTCCAGGTCGTCGATCTCCCCGGCGACCAGAACGGCACGGGCAGCCCGTTTCCCTGGGCGCGGCTCGGCACGCCGGCCCTGCTGCGCCACGCGCGCGGCAGGGGCTGGCGCGCCGTCGATCAGTGGTCTTCGGGCGGGCGCTGCTTCGTCGCCCTCCGCAGCCGCAGCCGCACTACCAGCAGCAGCGCCGAGCCGCCGAAGAGGACGGCGGTGATCAGCAGCCAGCGGGCGAGGACCGGGCCCGTGGAGAGCCCGGTGGCCAACCGGTAGCGCTGGGCCACCTGACCGCTGATGAGCGGGAACCACACCAGGAGCAGCAGCCCGGACAGGGCGGCCGGGACGCGGACGTATCCCGCCCACTCCCGGTGTCCGGCCCTGTCGAGACCCCGTACGACCGCGCGGTCCGCCACCGCGTAGAGCGGCAGCAGCACGAGATCGTGCAGGAACGCGGCGCCCACCATCCACAGCGCGATCTGGAACCAGTCTCCGTCCAGCAGCCGCAGGCCGGCGTACCCCGCGAGTGTGAACGAGCAGGCGAGCAGCAACAGTTGTACGGGGCTGCCGACCACGATCCGGCGCCTCATCGCGGGTCTCCGAACGTCAGCCGTCCCACCCACTTGGTGTTGAGCACACCGGGCGCCGCGGGCACGATGATCCGCGCCGGATAGCCGTGGTCCGGCGTCAGGTCAGCACCGTTGACGTGCAGAGCGAGCAGCGAACGCGGGTCGGCGACCTGGTTGGCCCGCAGGGCGGCCCGGCGGAAGGCGCCGTGTCGCTGGAGCGACTCCACGAGCACATCGGGCGGGTCGTCGTGCCCGACGAGTGCGGCGAGGTCACGCAGTCGTACCCCGCGCCACCACTGGTCCGAGGTGGCCCAGCCCTCCACACAGGCGATGGGCAGCGCCGCGCTGTACTGCGGGTGCCGCAGCAGCTCGCCCCGGCTGAGCCGAACGGTACGGGAGCGGCCGACCACCACCAGCCGCCATGCCTCCTCGCTCGTCTCGTCGTCGCGGATCCCCGCGTAGGCGGCCGTCTTGTTGACCTGGAAGCCACCCGGGCCCCGGGCCGGTCCGGTGCCGCCGTGCGGCGCGAGTACCGCGGCCTCTCGCAGCGAGCCGTCCACGCTCCGGCCCACGGTGGTGCCGAACAGCAGCAGCGACCCGCCGCCGACGAGCCCCAGCGCCCCGCGCCGGGAGACGGTGGGCGGATCCGGCCGGGGGGACACGAGTTCCCCGTCGGGCAGCGCCCCCTCCTCCCGTATCCGGCGCACGGCGCGCAGGGCCGCCGGTGTCTTCAGCACGGCGTGGGCGAGGAACGCGGCGAAGAAGACCCAGGCGCCGTAGAAGTGCAGCGTGTAGAAGGAGCCCGGAAAGAGGTAGTCGAGCTGGATGTTGAGCACACCGGTGACGAATTCGAAGAGCCCTCCCCCGACCAGGAGCAGCAGCGAGATCCGCTCCAGGGCATGGGCGAGCGACCGCGCCGGTGGCAGCGCGAACAGCTTGGGCAGGACCGACCACAACTTGGCCAGCAGGACAGGGATCAAGGTGATGCCGAGCGTGACGTGCACGCCCTGGTTCAGCCGGTACAGCCAGGCAGGATGTGTGGGCCAGTCGAAGAGATAGAAGCCGAGGAGCCCCTTGCCGGGGGTCATGTCGTTGACCGGTGACAGGTCCGGGTTGTAGGCGGCGTAGGAGAGCAGCCCCGTCACGAACAGCACGGTGATGCCGACGAGCAGGACCAGACCCAGAACCGAGGTGAACCAGGGCCCGCGCAGGGGACTGCGCCAGAAACCGGGAGATGAGGGAAGCCGTTGATCGGGCATGTCCCGACCGTAGGCCGCGACCACCCCGCACAAGGGCTCTCGACCGATGACGAAACTCTGACGTCCGCCCCGCGACCCGCCCGTGCGCCCCGTCCGGGGCCTAGCGTTCCGGTGTGACCCGCTCCCTCCGCCGTGACCTGTACGCCGTCCTGGCCGCCGCCCTGCTCATCGTGGCCGCGGTCGTGATCGGCCGCCGTATCCAGCACGACCACCACTCGCTGTTCGTCAACTGGCCGCCCTTGTTCGCCCATTGGGAGCCCCATGTCGGACCGGGGACTCCGGCCGCTTTGCTGGTGGCGGTCCTTGTGGTGGCGTACGGACCGGCTCTCGCGGCTCGACTGCCGTGGCGGGCGCTGCTCGCGGCGGCCTGGGGCGCCTGCCTGGCGTGGACGTGGTCCCTCGCCCTGGTGGACGGCTGGCAGCGGGGCGTTGCCGGCCGGCTCACCGCCACCAACGAGTACCTCCGGGTCATCGACCGCTTCCACGACATTCCCGCGACGCTGCGGGACTTCACCCACCACATCGTGAGCGCGTCCCCCGCTCCCTGGCCCGCCCATATCGCCGGACATCCCCCGGCCGCGACCGTGACCTTCGTCCTGCTCGACCGCATCGGTCTTCGAGGCGGCGGCTGGGCCGGGGCCTGGTGCATCACCGTCGGTGCCACGGCGTGCGTGGCCGTGCTGACCGCCCTGCGGGCACTGACCGGCGAGGCCCTCGCGCGCCGGGCGGCGCCCTTCCTGGTCCTGGCACCGGCCGCGGTGTGGGTGGGCGCCTCCGCCGACGGCTATTTCGCGGCCGTCGCGTCCTGGTCCGTGGCGCTGCTGGCGCTGGCGGTGACGGGGAACACGGGAGCCGGACCGCGGGCAGCCGCCGCCTTCGGATCGGGTCTGCTCTTCGGCCTGACCTGCTATCTCTCCTACGGTCTCACGCTGTTCGCGCTGATCGGGGCGGGCGTGGTGGCACTGGGCCGGATACCCGCCGGCACGCTGCTGCGCGGCGCCCCTTTTCTCATCGCGGGCTTCGCCGTCGTCCCCCTTCTGTTCACCGCCGCCGGATTCGACTGGTGGGAGGCGTACCGGCTGCTGGTGACGCGCTACTACGAAGGCGTCGGTGGGATCCGGCCCTACGGCTACTGGGTGTGGGCGAACCTCGCCTGCACCGTGGCGGTGGTCGGCCTCGCGACCGCGGGAGGCCTGCGACGTGCCGCGGCCGCGCTCACCGGCGTCCGTCGCCCTCCGGCGGCCGGCGTCCCCGAGTCACGCCTGGCCCTGCTGGTGCTCTGCGCCCTGCTCGCCCTGCTGGCCGCGGACCTGTCCGGCATGAGCAAGGCGGAGACTGAGCGCATCTGGCTCCCCTTCGCCATGTGGCTGCTCCCGGCATGTGCCCTCCTCGACCGCCCCCAGGGCTGGCTGGCCGCCCAGGCAGCGCTCGCGCTCCTCATCAACCACCTGCTGCTGACCGGCTGGTGAGTACCGGTGTCAGACCACGGTGCCAGTGCCACGACAGGTAACGTTCGCCCCGTCGCGACACCCGGCGGACGGAACGAAAGGCGCCACCGGCCGCAGTCATCGTCCGCCGTTCGGCCCAGGCCGGCCGGAGAAGTGCCGTAACACGGCACCGAAGTCACGAAGGGCCGTCACCCGGCGTGCGGGTGACGGCCCTTGCTGTGGTGGCGGCCTCGTTACGCGGTCGGCGCCGGGTAAGTCGGGTACTCCACGCCGGAGATGTACTGGACGACGCGGATGACCTGGCACGAGTAGCCGAACTCGTTGTCGTACCAGAGGTAGAGGATCGCGTTGTCGCCCTCGACCTTGGTGGCACCGGCGTCGACGATCGAGGCGTGGCGCGAGCCGATGAAGTCGCTGGAGACGGCGTCCGGGGCGGTGGTGAAGTCGATCTGGCGCTTGAGCGGCGAGGTCAGCGAGACGTTGCGGAGGTAGTCGAGGACATCCTCACGGGTGGTCTCGCGCGCCAGCTGAAGGTTGAGGATCGCGATCGAGACGTCCGGCACGGGCACCCGGATCGAGCTGCCGGTGATCTTGGCCTTGAGATCGGGCAGCGCCTTGGCCACGGCCGAGGCGGCACCGGTCTCGGTGATGACCATGTTGAGCGCCGCCGAGCGGCCTCGGCGGTCGGCCTTGTGGTGGTTGTCCAGCAGGTTCTGGTCGTTGGTGAACGAGTGGACGGTCTCCACATGGCCCCGCAGAACGCCGTACTCGTCCGCCATCGCCTTGAGCGGCGGGACGATCGCGTTGGTGGTGCAGGAGGCGCAGGACAGGATCTGCTCGTCCGGCTTGATGGTGTCGTGGTTGACGCCGTGGACGATGTTCGGCACGTCGCCCTTGCCCGGAGCGGTCAGGACGACCTTGTCGATGCCGGGTCGCAGATGCTTCGACAGCCCCTCGCGGTCACGCCACTTGCCCGTGTTGTCGATGAGGATGGCGTCCTTGATGCCGTACGCCGTGTAGTCCACCGCCGTCGGATCGTCGGCGTAGATCACCTTGATCTCGTTGCCGTTGGCGACGATCGTGCTGTTCTCGTCGTCGACGGTGATCGTGCCCTGGAACTGGCCGTGGATGGAGTCCCGGCGCAGCAGCGAGGCGCGCTTGACGAGGTCGTCGGCGGCCCGGCCGCCGCTCCCGCGCACGACGATCGCGCGCAGCCGCAGACCGTTGCCGGAACCGGCCTTCTCGATGAGAAGCCGGGCGACGAGGCGGCCGATGCGGCCGAACCCGTAAAGGACGACGTCGCGCGGCTCACGCCGCTCGATCTTGCCTTCACCCGTGGCGCCCGCGACTGCCTCGGCGGTGAACTCCTCCACCGACAGCCCGCGGTCGTCGCCCCGGTACGTCGCGGCGAGCATGCCGATGTCGATCTGGGAGGGCCCGAGATCGAGCGTGGTGAGTGCCTGGAGGAACGGAAGCGTCTCGGTGACCGAGAGCTCCTCCCCGGCGATCTGCCGGGCGAATCGGTGGGTCTTGAGGATGCTGACCACCGACTTGTTCACCAAGGAGCGGCTGTGCAGCAGGACCGTGACGTCCCGCTCGCGGTGCAGCTTCCCGATGATCGGGATCATCGACTCCGCGATCTCCTCGCGGTTCTTCCAGTTGGTGAACGAGTCGTCGTTGACAGTCACAGGCTTATCTTTCGAGCTAGAGGGTGCTCATATGGTAGCCGCCCGGCATTTTGATCATTCAATCGGTACCACCCGCACGGGACCGGCGGGCCGGCGAGTGCGGGACATCACGACCTCAGACCCCTTGGCGCCTACGGGTCGGCCACAAACGGAGCGATCACTTCCGTGACATCCATCACATCGGACCTGGATCTAGGGGTGCCGGATAGTAGAGGCTCGTGCTGCGACATGATGGATTTGTCCGGACTTGGATCGGGCACCGGCTGCTCGACATGGCACGGCACCCGTCGGCGGGACCCTCACGGCCAACAGCCACGGCAAGAGGGTTTATGACGGAGCGGTACTCCTTCGCGAAGGCCGCGAAGCGGTGCCGAGCACGCCCCCACTCCCCTGACAAGGGCGCCGCATGCCTACTAAGCAAATTAGTAGCAACCAACTTTGCGTTCACTGCAAAGCCGTCCAAGAATGACGAGCCGCAGGGCATCGCCGCACGTCGAAGAGCGGAGTCTGCGCACAGCCAGCCGTACGAGAAGCGCTCGGCGATTTCCGGGTGAGGTCAGTCATGGGGAAGCACCGCAAGAACTCGCGCCACCGGCGAATACTCGTCGCCGCCCTCGCCATGGGCGTCGTGGGGGTGCCGTCCGTCGCCCTTGCCTGCGCCGACTGGCCGGGCGAGGGAGGACACCTGGCTCACGTCGCCGCGAAGCCGACGGCGGCCGAGAGCTGGGGAAGTGACCCCAACTGGTACCGGGAGTGGAGCGCCGACGGCGGCAGCAAGCACACCTGGGCCGAGTCGGCCACCCCGACCGCGACCCCGCGTTCCGAGTGGACCCATAAGCCGAAGCGGAAGGCCACCGCACCGGCGGCCCGCCCCACGACCGCCGCTCCTCGCCCGAGCGTCACCGCCTTCTCCAGCGCCCCGCAGGCCACGCCCTCCGCGATCCCGACGGCGTCGAGCACTCCCACACCCACATCCACACCCACAGCATCCTCCGTCGTGGCGCGCATCGTCGCACTCGTCAACGCCGAGCGCGGCGAGGCCGGCTGCTCGCCCCTGACACTCGACTCGACGCTGACCAAGGTGGCGCAGGCGCACAGCGCCGACATGGCGGAACACCAGAACATGTCCCACACGGGATCGGACGGCTCCTCGCCGGGCGACCGGATCACGGCCGCCGGGTACAACTGGAGCTCGTACGGCGAGAACGTGGCCTACGGCTACTCCACCCCCGAGCAGGTCATGGCCGCCTGGATGTCGAGCCCCGGCCACAAGGCGAACATCCTCAACTGCGGCTTCAAGGAGATCGGCGTCGGTCTCGCGCAGCCCGGCAGCTACTGGACCCAGGACTTCGGGACCGCCCGCTGAGCGCAGGCGAGGGCCATGTGCGCGGCGGCGGGTCTCCGCCGCCGCACCGCCACACGTGGCCGACCTTCGACGGGTGCCGTGGCGCCCGGCCTTGACAGTGCGCGGCGCAGGGTCCAACGTTCCCCGTCGTACGGACAGTTGGCCACGCGGTCACCCCTCGGCCCGCTCCGCACCATGCCTCCCCGCGTCATCTCCCGCCATCACCTGCAGTCGGGCGCAGCCCAGCGAGCCGAGCCGGGACAACGTTGTCAGCCTCCGTGTGCAGTTCCCTCGTCCAGGTCGTTCCGCCTGCTCGTCGAAGGGAAGGGTCACGATGGCACGACGCACGCCGGCAAGACCCCTGCGACCGCCGAGACCGCGAACTCGGCACAGATCTCAGCCGCTTCTGTCCCGCGCCCTCCCGCTGCTGCGCCCCGCGGCAGCCCTGGCCACCGGCGCCCTGATCGTGGCCACCGCCTCCACCCCGGCCATCGCCGCCGGCGGCGCACCCGCGCTCGTCACCAGTCCCGCCTCACTCGTGAATCCGTTCATCGGGACGTCGCACTCCGCCGACGACTTCCCCGGCGCCGACATGCCGTTCGGAATGGTCCAGTGGAGCCCCGACACACCGCACAGGCCAGACGGCGGCGGCTACGAGTACAACGACTCCTCCATCACCGGGTTCAGCCTGACCCATATCGCGGGCCCGGGCTGCGGCGCCGCCGGTGACATCCCGGTCCTGCCGACCGTCGGCGCGGTCGACACCGGCGCCACGGCGGGCTTCTCCCACACGAACGAGTCCGCCTCCCCCGGCGTGTACACGGTGTCGCTGAACAACGGTGTCAAGACGGAGCTGACCACGACCACCCGCAGCGGCATGGGACGGTTCACCTTCCCGTCCAGCAGTCAGGCCAACCTGGTCTTCAAACTGACTGACAGTCAGAACGGTGACTCCAATACACAGTTCAGGACGGTCAGCACCACCGAGGTGAGCGGTCAGGTCACCAGCGGCAACTTCTGCGGTGCGGGCAACTCCTACACCGTCTACTTCGACATGGTCTTCGACCAGCCGTTCAGCCAGGGCGGTACCGCGGCGGCCACCGCCACGGTTCCGGCACCGAAGACAGGTGTCTCCCCCGGTACCCCCGAGTCGCCCAACAGGCCGGTCCTGCACGGAACCGCTCCCCGGTCCGGTGCCGCGCACACCTTCGCCCCCCAGGCGAGCGGTACCGACGGCTATGTCACCTTCGACACCACCGCCAAACGCATCGTGCAGGCCAAGGTCGGTATCTCGTACGTGTCGCTCTCGAACGCGGTCGCCAACCGCACGGCGGAGAACCCGGGCTGGGACTTCGACGGAGTGCGGACCGCGGCGTCGGGCACCTGGAACTCGCTGCTCGGCCGCGTGCGCACAGCCGGTGGAACGGCCGCTCAGCAGGCGGTCTTCTACACCGCGCTCTATCACTCGCTGCTGCATCCGAACGTGATCAGTGACAGCAACGGCCAGTACCCGGGCTTCGACGGCACGACGCACACCGTCGACCCGGGCCACGACGCCGCCTACGCCAACTACTCGGGCTGGGACATCTACCGCTCCCAGGCGCAGCTCGAGGCCCTGATCGCCCCGAAGGCGGCGTCCGACACCGCGCAGTCGATGCTGGACGACTACCGCCAGACCGGGCGGTTCCCCAAGTGGTCGGAGAACAACGGCGAGACCTATGTCATGGTCGGTGACCCGGCGGACGAGATCATCGCGGGCTACTACGCCTTCGGCGCACGGGACTTCGACAGTGCCGCGGCGCTCAAGGCGATGGCCGCGGAGGCGACCGGTACCAACAACAACCGGCCCGGACTCGGCTACCTCGGGCAGCTGGGGTGGCTGCCCAGCGACGGCAGCTACGGCTGCTGCAACTACTACGGCCCGACGTCGACCGCTCTCGAGTACAACTCAGCCGACTTCGCCGTGTCCGCGCTGGCCGGGGCCCTCGGCGACACCACCGACCAGCGCCGGTTCGCCGACCGGGCACAGGGCTGGCGCAACCTCTTCAACTACGGCAGCGGATTCATTCAGCCGCGCACGGCCTCGGGGACATGGGCCTCGGGATTCTCGCCGACGTCCGGCAGCACCTTCGTCGAGGGCGACTCCTGGCAGTACACCCCTATGGTGCCGTTCGACGTGCATGGACTGTCCACCGCGATGGGCGGCAACCCGGTCATGGCGAGGTTCCTCGACACGGACCTGTCCTCCCTGACGGGCGGCGACGGGCACACCGACCTCGGCAACGAGCCCAGCCTCAACATCCCCTGGGAGTACGACTACATCGGCCGCCCGTACCGGACCCAGCAGGTCGTCCGCCAGGTGCAGGACCAGATCTGGACCGACAGCCCGTCCGGTCTTGCGGGCAACGACGATCTGGGCGAGATGAGCTCGTGGTACGTGTGGTCCGCGCTCGGCATGTATCCGGAGACCCCGGGCACCGCCGATCTGGCGCTGGGCAGCCCGCTGTTCACCCAGGCGGTGATCACCCTTCCCTCCGGAAAGACGCTCACCGTCAACGGCTCGGGAGCCGCGGACAACGCCCCGTACGTGCAGTCGGCCACCTGGAACGGCTCGGCGTGGAACAACGCGTTCGTCCCGGCAGGTGCCCTCGGCGACGGCGGCACGCTCTCCTTCCAGCTCGGCACCTCCGCGAACACCTCCTGGGCCGCGTCCTCCTCCTCCGCGCCGCCGTCGTACCCAGGCTCGCCCACTTACACGAACATCGGAACTTCGGGGGACTCCGCCACTTCCTCGGCCGACTTCGACGGAGCGGGCCACAGCTACTCCGCGAACGCCCTCTCCTCAGCGGGAGTCACCCCCGGGGCGAAGGTCACGGCAGGCGGGGTCTCGTTCACCTGGCCCGACACCGCCACCGCCACACCCGACAACTACGAGGCGAACGGGCAGACCATGCGGGCGTCCGGCTCCGGCGCCATATCCTTCCTGGGCGCCGCCAACAACGGCCCCTCCTCCGGCACCGCGATCGTCACCTACACGGACGGCACGACCCAGTCCGTCACCGTCCGCCTCTCCGACTGGACGCTGGGCGGCGGCAGTTCCTCACCGGTCTCCGGCAACACCGTCGCGGTGACCACCGCCTACCGCAATCACGCCGGGGCCTCGTCCGACAACGTGAAGACGTATGTGTTCGCGACGGCGCCCGCGGCACTGGCCGCGGGCAAGACGGTGAGCGGCGTCCGGCTGCCGTCCGACGTCGGCAGCGGAGGTATGCACATCTTCGCGGTCGGGTTCGGTACCGCCTCCGCCACGGGACCGGCCACCGGGTCCATCGTCTCCGGTGTTTCGGCCGGCCTGTGCGTGGACGACCGCGGAAGCGCCACGACCAACGGCACCCCCGTGCAGATCTACGCCTGCAACGGCACCGGCGCCCAGCAGTGGACCGCCGCGCAGGACGGCACCCTCCGGGTGCTGGGCGGCTGTATGGACGTCACCAAGTCAGGTACGGCCGACGGCACTCCGGTGCAGTGGTACCAGTGCAACGGCACCGGCGCCCAGCAGTGGCGTGCAGACACGCATGGCTCCCTCGTCAACCCGGGGTCCGGCAAGTGCCTTGACGATCCGGGATCGTCCACCACCTGGAGCACACAGCTCCAGCTCTACACCTGCAACGGCACCGGTGCGCAGAACTGGACGCTGCCCTAGGGCACTCCGCTGCCGCAGGGCACTCGGTTGCCGCAGGGCATCCCCCCGGCCCCGGGTATGGGCCTCGCCGTACGGCTTGGCCGATACCCGGGGCCGAGTCGTGTACGGCACCGTGTCCGCGGTCAGATCGCGGGCGCCAGGGTGTCTCGCAACGACCACCGGAACCCAGGTCGTCCCGGACCTCAGCGGACGTACAAGCCCTCCAGCAGTGCGTTCAGATAGCGGCGCGCGGTCTCGGCGCGGGCGGCGGGAGCGCTGTGGACGTTCGCGGCGAAGGCGACACCGCACATCAGGGGGACCAGGTCGTCGGAGGTGAGGTCGGCGCGAACCACCCGGGCTTCGCGGGCCTGTTCGAGCAACTGTCCGCCGACCGACCGTAGGGTCCGCTTCAGTTCGCTGGTGCGCGTCAGCGCGTCCACGGGCGCGGCGGTGACCGGGGACAGGGAAGCGTCGGTGACCTGTGCCTCGATGGTGCGGGTCAGGAAACCGGCCAGAGCGCGGCCGGCGTCGTCATCGGTCAGCGCCTGCTCACCGTGGGCGGCCAGTGCCTCCAGGCCGGGAGCCGCGACGGTCTCCAGGAGGGCCTCGGCGGTCGGAAAGTGGCGGTAGACGGTGCCGACGCCCAGCCGGGCCCGGCGGGCGACGTCGTTGAGCTGCAGCGGTACGCCTTCGTCGACGAGTTCGCGGGCCACGGAGACGATCCGTTCCCAGTTGCGGGCGGCATCCTTGCGCAAGGGGGCGGTCGTCATGGGGCGAGTCTAACTGGATGGCTCATCCGGATCGTCGTGGTACGCGATCCGGACGAGCCACCCGCCTCCCCCGACGGCCGACCGGCTTCGGATCCCGTCACTCGGCCCCGAGCGGTGCGAGCAGTTCACTGAGGCGGCGGACGGCCGCGGCGACACGGGGGTCCCCGGCCGCGCGGAAGGGGGCGACCGGATGTGCCCGGGGTCCGATGACCACGCCGGTCCGGCCGGCCAGCGAACTGTCGGTCGCGGCGAAGACCGACGGCCTGGCCGCCACGGACGCCGGACCCGAGGTCGAGCGTTCGAACTTACGGCGGACCAGCGGCCACAGCACCCGTAGCCCCGGTGAGACGATCTTCGGATCGTTCATGGTGCCGTCGGTCATGTCGGTCCGGGCGCCGCCGGGGTCCGCCGCGAAGACCGAGACGCCCGTGCCGCCGAGACGGTCCGCCAGCTCGAGTGTGTAGGCGAGATTGGCGAGCTTGGCGCGGCCGTACCAGTGGAAGCCGTAGTAGCCCCCCGGCGGCTCGACGGCGTCGAAGACGCGCTTGGCGACGCCGACCGCTCCCGAGGTGACGTTCACGACCCGGCTGGGCGTCCCGGCCCGCAGGGCGGGCAGCAGCAACTCGGTCAGCAGATACGGCGAGAGGTGGTTCACGGCGAAGGACGCCTCGATCCCGTCGGCCGAGTCCTGCCGGTCCGGGAACATCGCTCCGACGTTGTTGACCAGGACGGTCAGTGGACCGTCCGCGGCGATCCGGTCGGCCAGGACGCGGACCGCGCCGAGCGAGGAGAGGTCCGCGGCCAGGAACCGCGCGGAGTGCAGGGGGCCCGTGGCGTTGATCCGCTCTGCCGCGCGGGCACCGCGCTCGGTGTCGCGCCCGACCACCGTGACCGCGAGCCCGGCTTCCGCCAGCCCCAAGGCGGTCTCCAGCCCGATTCCCGCTGTTCCTGCCGTGACCACCGCTGTTCGCTTCATCGCGCGACCCGCTCCCCATATCTGGATAGTTCATCCGGTTACCCGGCGCCGCCACTCTAACAGATCCGGATTATCTATCCACTTCTTGGCCGTGGCCGGTCCGCCACCAGGCCGCAGGTATGGCGCCGCACCCCACCGCTGGAGCCCGAGCACAGTGAGCCTCCGCGCGAAGGCGCCTGAGTACGCGTACTCAGGCGTCCGAGATCGTCGGCGGCGAGAGTGAAGGCACATCGAGCGAGAGGAGACGAACGTGCTCGCGCGTCATAAGGCCACCCGGCCCACCACCGCCCTCCGGACCGGCAGGCTCCGGACCGCCGGAGCCGCCCTGGTCGCCGCGACCGCGGTCGCGGCGCTCGCCGGATGCTCCTCCCCGGACTTCCGGGACGCCATCTGCAGCAGCGGCGAGTACCCCGTCCTCACGGTGAACGGCACCGGTTCGGCGTGCGTCAAGAACGGCGAAAGGCCCCCGGCCGGATACACGCGATACCCGGAGGGCAAGGTGCCACAGCACGTCGACGACAAGTGGGACGTCTACTGGCGCACCCACACGCTCGACGAGAACGGCCACGTCGTCGACGCGCGGAGCGCAGGCTGACCGCACGAACCACGGGGCGTACGCCCGGCGGCCCGGCACAGTCCGGGCCGCCGTCGGCGGACGGCCTGTACCCGCCTCCCGGGGGCGGCCCCGGCCTGAGCGCCACCGAACTCGAACGACTCGCCACGGCGCTTCGGGGCGACGGCGACCATCCCGCGGAGGCCGCACGTATCGGGCGCCCGCGCGTCCGGGAACCGCGGAGCCGTACGACCGCCGCCCGGCGCCGGCAGGCATCTCGGCCGGAGGCGCAGGCCTGAGGCGCAGGCCGGGGTCCGCCCTACGCACTCTCAGCCAGGCAGGCATCGAGGCGGGCTCGCGCCTCCGGGCCGGACCCACGGCGCTCACGACCCTGCTTGGCACAGGCGGGTGGGTCAGACGGCATCCGCGGCCGGGCAGGTGTCCGGACCCGCGCAGGCGGCCCGGTCCGGCAGGTAGCTGGCCAGGCCGCGCAGGATGATCTCCAGACCGATGTCGAACCTCTCGTCGGAGGAGTCCGTCACCATCAGCCCTGACAGGGCGCGCAGATGGGGATAGCCCTCGGGCGACAGGGACGAAAAGTAGCTCTCCATCTCGTCGGCCATCTCGCGCCAGTCGGGGCGGGCCATGGAGGCATCACCACCGGAGCGACTGGCGGCCCGGTCCTGCCACATGTGCTCTTCCAGGACGAACCCGTCGATGTACGTGGAGAGGAGGTCGCCGGCCTCCGCCGCGATGCGGTCGGGCAGTCCGGCGGCGCGGAAGATGCCGAGCAACGCCTCGACATGTGGCAGCAGTTCGGCGGTGAAGGGGACATGGCCCATGGAGATCCTGGCCATGTCCCGGTGGGCCAGCAGGCGTCGCCGTCCGGCGCGGGCGAAGTCCCGGAGCTGCTCCTGCCAGCGCTCCGGGTCGGGTTCGGGCATCTCGAAGCCCTCGAAGAGCTTGTTGTACATCAGCTCCAGAAGTTCGTCCTTGGAGCTGACGTGGGCGTAGAGGGCGGAGACCGTGACCCCCAGTTCGGATGCCACCTGTCTCATCGACAGGCCGTCGAGTCCCTGGCGGTCCAGCACGGTGAAGGCGGCCTCGACGACCCGTTCGCGCGACAGCGGTGTGCGTGAGGGGGCGACGTGGGTGCGGGCCGGGCGCTCGCGCTGCCACGGGGAAGGCGGAGGTGGTGTGGGGGTGCCGTCGGCCGGGTCCGTCATGAGGACAGTCTAGGTATCGCCGAGAACAGTGTTCTCCTTCGGTGACTGGCACCGATGCCATCGGACGCGATATATCTTGTTCCGGATCGAAGTTGCGCTATAGCTCAATGAACACTGTTCTCTTGGTGAGCACTGTTCTGTTAGGGTGAACACCGTTCTCCGATTCGGTCGCCCCTCTGCAGGGCCGTACCAGCGAACCGAGCGGCACATCCATCCGTCCCACCGTGCCCGCGGACCACCGCAGCGCGGCCCCACCCGCAAGGAGTTCCGATGTCCACCACCGGTGTCGCGTCCGCAGAGACGCCCACCGATTCGCCGGCGCCCTACCGGTGGCGCTGGGCTGCACTCTTCGTCATCCTCGCGGCCGAGGTGATGGACCTCCTCGACGCCGTCGTCACGAACATCGCCGGCCCCTCCATGCGGGCCGACCTCGGTGGCGGTGCCTCCACCCTGCAGTGGCTCGCTGCCGCGTACACCCTCTCGATGGCCGTCGGGCTCGTCACCGGGGGCCGCCTCGGGGACATACACGGGCGCCGCCGGATGTTCCTGGTGGGGGCCGCCGGCTTCACCCTCGGTTCGCTGCTGTGCGCGGTCTCCGTGTCACCCGAGATGCTGATCACCGCGCGCGTCGTACAGGGCCTGTTCGGCGCGGTGATGCTGCCGCAGGGACTCGGCATGATCAAGGAGATGTTCCCGCCGCAGGAGTCGCAGAAGGCGTTCGGCCTGTTCGGCCCGATCATGGGACTGTCCGCGGTGTGCGGGCCGATCCTGGCGGGCTGGCTCGTGGACGCCGACTACTTCGGCACCGGCTGGCGGATGATCTTCCTGATCAACCTGCCGCTGGGTGCCGCCGCCCTGCTCGGCGCCCTCCGCTACCTGCCGAGGGGGCGTTCCGGCGACAAACCGAGCCTGGACATCGTCGGCATGCTCCTGGTCTCGCTGGCCGCGCTGCTCATCATCTTCCCGCTGGTCCAGGGCCGTGAGTACGACTGGCCGGTGTGGGCGTTCCTGATGATGGCCGCCTCTGTGGTCGTCTTCGCCGTCTTCGGCACGTACGAGTCTCGCCGCAGCAAGGCCGGCCTGGACCCGCTGGTCGTCCCCAGCCTCTTCCGCAAGCGTGGATTCAGCGGCGGCATGGCCCTCGGGCTGGTCTTCTTCTCGACCATGCAGGGCTTCATGCTGGTCTTCAACCTCTACACCCAGATCGGCCTCGGCTACTCGCCGCTCAAGGCGGGACTGGTGATGGTGCCCTGGTCGGGTGGCATGATCGTCGGATTCGGGGTCGCCCAGGGTGTCGCCCGGTTCGGACGGGCCGTGCTGCAGGCGGGCACGCTGGTCATGGCGGTCGGCGTGTTCGGCGTATGGCTGACCCTGGACATGGCGGGAAGCGGTGTCGGCCCCTGGCAGCTCGTGCCGTCCCTGCTTGTCACCGGCATCGGGATGGGCCTTCTCATGGCGCCGTTCTTCGACATCGTGCTCGCCAGTGTCGAGCAGCACGAGACGGGTTCGGCGTCCGGCACGATGACCGCGATGCAGCAGCTCGGCGGCGCCCTCGGCGTGGCCCTCCTCGGCACCGTGTTCTTCGGCCTGCTGGGCGGCGGGATCGCCACCGCCGTCGACCACCACGCGGGCAGCCTGCGGGAGCAGCTGACCGCCTCGCACGTCGAGCCCGCCGTCCAAGACCGCGTCGTGGCGGACCTGCGCACGTGCGCCTCGGACCGCGCCGTGGCCAAGGATCCTGCCGCGACCCCGGCGTCCTGCGCGCGCATGGAGAAGGACACGCGGTCCGCCGTGACCTCGCCTCAGGCGGGCGCCCGGATACCCGCCGCGCTGCAGGCCACCGGGACATCGGCCTTCCGGAGCGGCTTCGGTTCGGTCATGCAGACGGTGCTGTGGATCGTCGACGGCATGCTCGCCCTGACCTTCCTGCTCTCGTTCCTCCTGCCTCGCCACGCGCGCCCCGAGGGATCCGCCGGGCACTGACGCCGACGTCGGCGGCCGACGGGACGGCCGGGCACCCCGAGGAGGGGCTGCCCGGCCGTCCCGTCTTCGGAGCGGAACCCTTCAGAGCGGAATCGCGGGATTGAACCAGGTGGGTGCGTCCGACAGTGCCTGCTTGATCCGGAACAGCCCGAACTCGTTCAGCTCCGGCAGCGCGTCCAGCGTGAACCACCCGACGTCCACCGACTCGTCGTCATTGACGCGTGCCTCACCGCCCACGGCCCGGCAGCGGAACGTGATGTCCATGTACTGACACACGTCGCCATTGGCGTAGGTCATTGGTTCCAGTGCCTGGACGAGGACCACCCGCTCGGGGACGCAGTGCACGGCCGTCTCCTCGTACACCTCGCGCACGGCGCAGGCCGCGGGCTGTTCCCCGGGCTCGGGGATGCCGCCGATCACCGACCACCTGCGGGTGTCGGCACGCCGTCCCAGCAGCACCCTGCCGTCGTCGTCGAGGACGATGGCGGTGACGCCCGGAAGCAACAACAACTGATGGCCGGCCGAGGCCCGGATGGTCTTGATGAAGTCGGGAGTTGCCATGATCCGACCCTAACCGGCCGGTTCCGCAACCTCCTGCTCGTGAGCCGGGGCGTCCTCGCGGGCCGAAGCGCGGCGAGAGCGCACCGACGAGACCGCCGCCCAGCCGAGGCCGCCGGCCGCGAGAAGCACGAGCAACAGCTCGGGCAGGGTGCCGAGCCGTGTGGCGGGCGTCTCGGAGGAGCGCAGCGGCACCTTCTGGACGAGTGAGGCGGCCACGAACATGCCGGTCCGCTGGGTGATCTTCCCGTCCGGCATGATCACGGCACTGACCCCGCTGGTCACCGGCACGGTGACGGTGCGGCTGTGCTCCACCGCGCGCACCCGGGACATGGCCAGCTGCTGGTAGGTCATCTCGCTGCGGTCGAACGTCGCGTTGTTGCTGGGCACCGAGATCAGCTGCGCCCCGTCGGTGACGGTGCTGCGTACGGTCCAGTCGAAGGCGGCCTCGTAGCAGGTGACGAGCCCGACCTTGGCGTTCGCCATGGTGAACACGCCCGGCTTGTGACCCCGGCTGAAGTCCTGGCGCACCATCGACGTCCAGTTCTTGTTGATGGCGCCGAGGAGTGAACGCAGGGGGAGGTACTCGCCGAACGGCTGCACCTGCCGCTTGTCATAGGTGTCCACGGGTCCCTTGGCGGGGTCCCACAGGATCTGCTCGTTGTAGAGCTTGCCGTCGCGCTCGACCACACCGCCGACGGAGATGGGGACACCGATCGCCTTGGCGGCGTCCTCGATCACGGCTGCCGCGTCCGCGTCGGCGAAGGGGTCGACGTCGGAGGAGTTCTCGGGCCACAGTACGAGATCGGGCCGGGGTACCTTGCCCGCCTTGACCCGCTCGGCCAGGCGCTCGGTCTCCCGCGCGTGGTAGTCGAGGACGGCCCGGCGCTGCGCGTTGAACTCGAGTCCGGCGCGCGGCACGTTTCCCTGGATGACGGCGACCGTCGCGGTGCCGTTCTCGGCCTTGTCGCTGACCAGGGAACGCGCGGCCACGGCGCCCGCCACGGGCGCGGCGACGCTGATCAGCGCGGCGACGGCCGCGCCGCGCCGCAGTGCGCCACCGCGCCGTCCCTCCACGACGACACGCACGACCTCGTACAGGCCGAAGCCGCACAGCACGACGGCGAAGCCGAGCACCGGGGTGCCGCCGACCGCGGCGAGCGGCAGGAAGACTCCGTCGGCCTGGCCGAAGGCGATCTTTCCCCAGGGGAATCCGCCGAACGGCGCCCGCGCCCGGGCCGCCTCCCCTGCGATCCATACGGCCGCCGCCCACAGCGGCCAGGCCGGCAGCCGGGAGACCAGCGCGATGCCCACACCGACCAGGGCTACGAAGACCGCTTCCACCGCCACGAGCGCGAGCCACGGGCCGGGGCCGACCTCGACCCCGGTCCACACGAGCAGCGGCAGCAGAAAGCCGAGCCCGAAGAGATAGCCGAGGCAGAGGGCCGCCTTCCAGGTGCGGCCGCGCAGGACCCAGCCGAGGACGGCGAAGGCCACCAGGGCCAGCCACCACAGGGGCCGGGGCGGGAAGCTGGCATAGAGCAGTACGCCGGAGAGCGCCGCGGTGGCGGCCGGAACGAGACGCCGGACCCTGCGCAGACCACGGGGCGTGGAATCGGCCTGGGGTTCGAGCTGCTCCCGCTCGTCCACGGAAGTTGCGGTGACGGTCACCTGGGTGAGTGTACGGTGCGTGACCGATCCGCCGACAGTTCGGTCCGCGGCCTGGCCGAACCGCTCCGCGCCCTTCGGCGCCGCCTCTCGCGGCCCCGTTGCCGTATCGTTCCTGCGCAACTCGCCCACAAACCGGCGCATCACCCGTTACCGTGTGCCCGAGCCTGAGGCATGCGGCTCGGACACGGTCGGCGGTCGGGACCGGCCAGGGGGGCGGCAGGGTGGGATCCACAGGAACGGCGTCCGCGGCGCAGACCGCGGACGCGGAGGGCGAGAGACGCGGCGCATCGGACACGACGGGTGTCCTCCTGCTCGGCGCCTGCGCGGGCTGGTCCCTGATCACGGCCGCCGCGCACGGAGGCCGGCCCGAGGGCGTTCTGCTCTCGGTGCTCGCCGTCGCCGCCGGTTACGCCTCCGGACGCATCCTCGGTGCGCTCCTGCCGGTCGCCGCGCCCGTGGCGGGGGCACTGGCCGGGGTCGGGCTCGCCATCGCCGCCCCGTATCACGCGACGAGGCCGCAGTTCGGTACGCCCTTGGGGAACATGGGCGCGGTCGCCGCGCTGCTGACGCTCGCCACAGGGGCGGCGTGCTGCGCCGCGTGGGCGGCACGCCGCCCGGCACAGCGGTTCGCGATGTCCCTCGGGGCCGCGGGAATCACGGTGACCGCCGCGGTGCTCGGCTCCACGACGGGTCTGGTGGCCTGCGTCGGCGTCCTGTTGTGCTCGCTCGCCGCGGACCGGATGCGGCACCGCGCTCCGGCACTGGCCGCCTTCGCACTGGTGTCGGCCCTGGTGACGGCGGCGGCCTGGGCGGTGGCGGAGCAGGTCGGACCCCATGGCCTCGACACCTTCCTCGAGGACCGGCTCAGCGGCCACCGCGTGCTGCTGTGGCGCGACGCGCTCACCCTGGCCCACCGCAATCCGGCTTCCGGAGGCGGCCCCGGACGCTTCGCCGAGCTGAGCACCGAGGCACATCAGTCCGCCGTACCCGACGGCAGGCCCCACTCGGCCCTGCTCCAGCAGGCAGCGGAACAGGGGCTGCCCGGAGCGGCCCTTCTCGCCGCCGTCTACTGCTGGGCCCTGTTCGCGCTGTGGCGCACCCGGCGCCCCACCCCGATCGCCCTCACGGCCGGCGCCGCGCTCACGGCCCTGGCGGTGATCGCTTCGGTGGGCGACGCGCTCAGCTTCACGACGGTGACGGCGGGGGCGGGCGTGCTCGCCGGCATCGCGACGGCCCGCCCGCTGGCGGACGAGCGGGAAGCCGGGCGGGAGGAGGGACAGGAGGGGTGGTACGGGCGGCCGGTCGAGCCTTGAAGAGGCCGCCGCATGGCACCGGGGCTCCGTGACGCGCGCGGTCAGTGCGTGGCGCCGGGGAGTCCTGGGCGCAGTCGGGCCCGGATCACGCGTACCGCTGTCTCGGCATTGTCCACCGTGATCGTGAACGTGTGGCCGTCCCAGAGGCGCAGGACGACTCCCTCACCCCGGCGCACGATGACGGCGGTGCCCTTCTCGGGCCGCCAGCGGTAGCCCCAGCCTCCCCACTGCCGTGGCGTGACCCGGGGGACGAATTCGGCGCCCGCGACCAGCGCCAGCGGGATACGCCGGCGTGGCAGTCCGATATGGCCGCACCTCACCTCGAGGGAGTCCTTGTCGACCTTCACGGCGACGTGCACGAAGGCGAGGGTGCCGAAGAGGACCAGCACCCCGGCCGCGATGCAGCCGACGACG
Organism: Streptomyces sp. NPDC047022; assembly: GCF_040644155.1. Taxonomy (NCBI): domain Bacteria; kingdom Bacillati; phylum Actinomycetota; class Actinomycetes; order Kitasatosporales; family Streptomycetaceae; genus Streptomyces; species Streptomyces sp. NPDC047022. The sequence goes on from NZ_JBEYVV010000005.1 coordinate 61,322, forward strand.
GACATCACCAAGGGAACGATGCCGGACGTCCACGCGGACTCGACGGCCAGTTCGATACCGAGCGCCATGCAGGCGGCGCCGCCCAGCGCCAGCAGCCATTGCGCACGGTTGGTCGCGCGTCCCGTCCAGATGTCGGGGTCGCCCTGGGGGTGCTCCCTCATGCCACGAGCGTACCGAGATTCCGGAACGGGGGCACGGGGTCGCGGAGAGTCACTGGTCCCGGCGGCGGTTCAGGCGCGCTGAGGGCGCGCTCGCTCAGCGGGCCGGGCTGACCTCTTGCAGGAGCCTGCCCTCGGCATAGGTCAGAGCCTCGGCCGGGAGGACGCCCTCGCGACCGCTCAGCAGCACCGTCAGGGAGTTCGAGGCGGGGGCCCCCGGGTCCGCGCTCTCCCCGATGCGGCGCAGCGCCTGGGCGGCCACCGCGCCGGCCGTACCGTGCAGGATGAGCGGGGGGAGGCCGGGCTTCTGGAGGGCCTCGCGGATGCGGTCGGCCACCAGTTCGTAGTTGGTGCAGCCGAGCACGACGGTCGTGATGTCTTCGGGAGTGAGCGAGGCGGCGGCTGCGATGGCGGCTTCGACCCCCGGGGCGTCCGCGTGGTGCACGGCGTCCGCGAGTCCGGGGCACGGCACCTCGGCGACGGAGACCCCGTCAGCGAAGTCCCGGATGAGACCGCGCTGGTAGGGGCTTCCCGTGGTGGCGGGCGTGGCCCAGATCGCGACGGGTCCGCCGCCCGCCGCGGCCGGCTTGATCGCAGGAACCGTTCCGATGATCGGCAGATCGGGTTCGAAGCGGGCGCGCATCGCGGGCAGGGAGTGCACGGACGCGGTGTTGCAGGCGACGATCAGCACATCGGGGTCGTGCGCGGCGGCGGCCCCGGCGACCGCGAGGGCGCGCTCGGTGATGTCCTCGGGGGTACGCGGCCCCCAGGGCATTCCGTCGGGGTCCCAGGAGAGCACGAGATCCGCGTCGGGCCGCAGGCGGCGTATCGCGGCAGCGGCGGGAAGCAGGCCGAGTCCGGAGTCCATGAGCGCGATCTTCACCAGGCCACGATAGACGATGCGCCACAATCCGCCCCTCCGTGGGGCAGACTGCGCGCGTGAGCGCCATTGTGTGGAGTGCCTCGGGGTCCCTTGTCGCCTGGCTGTGGCTGCTGCTGTGCCAGGGCTTCTACTGGCGCACGGATGTCCGGCTGCCACCTCGCCAGGACCCGGACGACTGGCCCTCGGTGTGCGTCGTCGTGCCGGCGCGGGACGAGGCCGCGGTGCTGCCGCACAGCCTTCCCTCCCTGCTCGCACAGGACTATCCGGGGCTCGCCGAGGTCTTCCTGATCGACGACGGCAGCACGGACGGCACAGGGGAGCTGGCCCGAGAGCTGGCGGACCTGCACGGAGGGCTGCCGCTCACCGTCGCCTCCCCCGGCCCGCCGCCTGCGGGCTGGACCGGGAAGCTGTGGGCGGTACGTCATGGAATCGCCCTCGCACGCGCGCGTGAACCCGAATATCTGCTGCTGACGGACGCCGACATCGCCCATGCTCCCGACAGCCTGCGCGAGTTGGTGGCGGCGTCCCGCACCGGTGGCTTCGACCTCGTCTCGCAGATGGCCCGGCTGCGGGTGGACAGCGTCTGGGAGCGGCTGGTCGTACCGGCGTTCGTGTACTTCTTCGCCCAGCTGTATCCCTTCCGCCGTATCGCGATGTGGCGGACCAGGACGGCCGCCGCGGCGGGCGGCTGTGTGCTGCTGCGCACCGAGGCCGCCGAGCGGGCGGGGATCCCCGACGCCATCCGGCAGGCGGTCATCGACGATGTGGCGCTCGCCCGGGCGGTGAAGGACAGCGGCGGTCACATCTGGCTCGGGCTCGCGGACGGCGTGGACAGCGTGCGCCCCTGTCCGCGGCTTCACGACCTGTGGCAGATGGTCGCGCGCAGCGCGTACGCCCAGCTGAGGTACAGCCCGCTGCTGCTCGTCGGCACGGTGCTCGGCCTCGCCCTCGTCTATCTGATGCCGTCCGTCGCACTGGTCACGGGCATCGCCTCGGGGAACCTTGCCGCGCTCGTGACCGGCGGTCTGGCGAAGCTGGTGATGACGGCGACGTACATCCCGATGCTGCGCTACTACCGCCAGCCGCCGTGGCTCGCACTGTTGCTCCCCGTCACGGCGTTCCTGTACCTCCTCATGACGGTCGACTCGGCGGTGCGGCACCACCGCGGGCGCGGGGCGGCCTGGAAGGGCCGCACCTACGCCCGCCCGGACGCGGCGCTCGAGGAGAGCTGACCCTGACGTCCCCCAGAGCCGGGCGGCGGGGCCGGTCACTTCCTGCCGGGACTCCAGTTCATGCCCCACCCGTAGGCGCGGTCGATCGTGCGCTGCGGGCTGACGCCGCGGTCCGGGACCAGGTAGCGGGCCTCTCGCTGGACGATCAGGTCACCGCCGTTGTTGGTGATCAGGGCGAGCGCGCACACGGTCGAGGGAACCGTGCACTCGTCGAGGAAGAACTCGACCGGCGCGCCGTGCTGCGGCTGGAGGCTGACCGTCGCGTGCAGGTCGGCGAAGGAGCGGGCGCCCTCGTAGATGGTCACGAAGATGAGGATCCGCCGGAAGCTCTGCTTGCGGTCGAGGTTGATGGTGAGGTTCTCGCCGCTCTCCACGGAGCCCGTGCGGTCGTCGCCGTCGAGGTGGATGTACGGCGGCTGGTGCAGCGCCCCGAAGGCGTTGCCGAGGGCCTGGACGACCCCCTTGCTGCCATCGGACAGCTCGTAGAGGGCGCACAGGTCCAGGTCCAGGTCGGCATGCTGGGCCACGGCCCGGCCCAGCTTGCTGCCCCAGCCCGAGAACTGCTTGCGCATCTGCCAGTTGAGGTTGACGCGCATGGCGCCGGAGCTGCCGCCCTGCTTGGCCAGCGAGACCGAGGGGGACTGCTTGGTGAGCGTGACCTTGGTGAGCCTGACCGGAGCCGTGGACGGTGAGGGCGGCGTGCCGTAGGACGGAGCGGGGGCCGAGGGCGGGGGCGGGGGCGCGGTGACGGGCCGCGGCTCAGGTCCGGGTGCCTGTACCGGTGCCGGTGCCGGCGGAGCGCTCGGCCAGTCCACACGTGTGACGGGCGCGGGCGGCGGCGCGGCGTGCTGGGGCTCGTCGACGGTGATCCCGTAGTCCGTGGCCAGGCCCTCGAGTCCGCTGCTGTATCCCTGGCCCACGGCGCGGAACTTCCAGGCACCCTGACGGCGGTAGAACTCCCCGAGAACGAACGCGGTCTCGACGGTGGCGGTGGGGTCGAAGCGTGCGATCTCCGTGCCCTGCAGCGCGTCGGTCACACGAATGTGCAGGCCGGGCACCTGTCCGAACGTTCCTCCGTCGGCGGATGCCGCGAGCACCACGGTCTCGACGACGGGTTCCAGACCCGCGAGGTCGACCAGGAGCGTGTCCGTCACCTGGCCGCCGACGTCCCGCTTTCCCTCGTGACGCACCGCGCCGGAGGAGTGCGCGGGCTGGTTGTAGAAGACGAAGTCGGCGTCGGTACGGACCTTCCGGGACACCAGCAGCAGCGCCGAGGCGTCGGCGTCGGGGACGCCGGGTCCGGAACGCCAGCCGAGTTCGACGCGCAGCGCCGTCGTCGGCACCTGCAGATTCGAACCCTTCGTCATTGACATGTCCGCCCCCATCGAGTGTCGCCGCCCCGGCCCGAGGTACGGCTCGTGTGTTCCATGCGTCCCGGTCAACCTATTCCGAAAGGCCCCGGCCTCCCATGACCCGCTCCGGAACTCCCCTGGCCAACCGCCGGTAACCGCCTGGGAACTCGGGCTTTACAGAATCCCAACGCCGTTTGCTGCCCTTTTTTGCCAACTTCGCTCGCATTGGGGATCCCACGTCACCCCGGGCACGGAAAACAACCCTCTTATCGGTCTCCCCAACCAGCACATCGTTGGCTTAACTTATGTGCCATGACCTCCCCCCGCTCCACCTATGGCGGCGGCTACTACTCCGCGTCGCCCTTCCCGGACACCCCGATCTACGACTCGCTCGTCGCCGAGCGGGGTACCCCTCAGATCGCCCCGATCCGGGTCCCCTCGGCGTACGACATGCCGGGCAGCAACCTGCCCGCGCTGCCGTCCGCGCTGCCCGCGCTCCCGGCCGCGCCCTCCCCGCAGATGCCTGCCTACGGCTACCCGCAGGCTCAGCAGCCCGCGCCGCTGTACCAGGCCCCCACCGCGTACATCCCCCAGCAGGCGGGTCCGCGCGGCTACCCGGGTCCCCAGCAGATGCAGCAGCCCCGCCCCATGCCCCAGTCCACGGGCTACGAGGCGATGCGCCCGGCGGCACCGCGTCCGGCCCCTGCGCCGTACCAGGACCCGTACAACAACGGGCAGCAGTACCGCGGGTACTGATCCGCATCACGGGATGAGGCCGTCGGTGCCCGGTGGCACGATGGCCTCATGCCGACACCAGCGCTGCACTCGATTCACGTCCACCCGGTCAAGGCGCTGCGGGCTCTGACTCCGCAGGAGGCCGCGGTGGAGCCATGGGGGCTGGCCGGGGACCGGCGCTGGGCGCTGATCGACCGGGCGGGCAGGATCGTCACCCAACGCGAGCAGCCGCGCCTGGCCTTGGCCGCCGCCGGGCTTCTGCCCGGCGGCGGAATCCGTGTGTCGGCGCCCGGCCGGGAGCCGCTGGTCATCGATGTACCCGAGCCGGCGGCCATGACGACCGCGAAGTGGTCGGGGACGAAGATCGAGACGGTCGCCGCGGCACCGGGTGCGAGCGACTGGTTCAGCGCGTACCTCGGCCAGGGCGTGACCCTCGTCCACCTCGACGATCCCGCCGTCCGCCGCCCCATCGACGATCCGCCGTACGCACGCCCGGGCGAGATGGTCAGTCTGGCCGACGGCTACCCGCTGCTGCTCACCACACTCTCCTCGCTCGACGCCCTCAATGCCTTGATCGAGCAGGGCGATCTCCCCGGCGAGGGGCCGCTGCCCATGAACCGGTTCCGTCCGAACGTCGTCCTCGCGGGCACCGCCCCCTGGGCGGAGGACAACTGGCGCCGCATCGCCATCGGGGAGGTCACCTTCAGGGTCGCCAAGATGTGCGCGCGCTGCGTCGTGACCACCACCGACCAAGGCAGCGCCGAGCGCGGCAAGGAGCCGCTGCGCACGCTCGCCCGCCATCGCCGCTTCGGCGACGGACTCATCTTCGGCCAGAACCTCGTGCCGGAGACCACGGGCACCCTCCGCGTCGGAGATCCGTTCACGGTTCTCGAGCGGACCGAGTAGCGCGGATCCGGAGCTGCCGAGGCGAACGGCTCCGGAAAATGTTCCCGGATTCCCGCTTCGGAGGGGAACCAGGCGGATACACACGGTCGTTGAGGCGGTGTAGGGAGTTCATGAGAGGCACATGAGACGGGAGACGCGTCGTGCCGCTCCCGCCTGCCGGGACTCGGTGGCGCGGGGCGGGGCGCTGGGGTAAGACGGGCGGGGAAGGGGGGTGCAGGACCGTGCGGGCAATCACGGGTCTGTGGCGCTGGCGGAGCAATCCTCTGCGCCGTGGCACCGATCTGGCCGAGGCATGGGTGGCGCTCGTCGCCCTGCTGCTGGTTCTCGTCGCCGCGCCCGCCGCCGGGGCGGTGATCGGGACGGTCGCACAGCAATCCCTGCAGAAGTCCGTGCGGGCCCAGCGGCACACCCGGCATCTGGTGGCGGCCACCGTCGTCACGACGCTCCAGAGCATCGTGTCGGAGCCGGATCCGGAGTCCCCGACGTCGGGCAGCGCGGGATCCCGCGTGATCGCCGACTGGACCGCGCCGGACGGCACCGCGCTGCGCGGCACGGTCCTCACACGGCTCAAATCGCCGCATCCCGGCGACCACTTCCCTCTGTGGACGGACGATCACGGCCGAATAGCGGCCCGTCCGCTGGACCGTGCCACCGCCACGGCACACGCCGTGCTGGCGGGCGCGGGCGCGGCCCTGCTGACCGCGGGGCTCATAGAAAGCGGCCGCCGCCTGGTCGTCTGGCGGATGGTCCGCCGCCGCTACGCACGCTGGGACCAGGCATGGGACAAGGCGGGCCCGGACTGGGGCCGCACCGGAACGGGGAGTTGACCGCCTTCCGGCTCCCGTCAACCGAGGGCCTCCGCGCACGCTACGGTGGACCGGCCGGACCGTTCGGCCGTTCGGCATCTTCGCGAGAACCCGCGTGAGTACGAGGTGGGGGCACAACAGCGCCATGGCACAGGGCACCGTCCAGGTGACACACACCGGCACATCGCGGTGGCGGCGCCGCACAGGTGAGTACGCGTCACTCGCCGCCGCGCTGGAGGCCGCAGGCGACGGAGACGTCCTCACCGTCGCCCCGGGCACCTACCGGGAGAACCTCGTCATCGAGCGGGCGGTGACGCTGCGCGGACCCGAGGGTTCTCCCGGCTCCGTGCGCCTCGCCCCGGCGGACGGGGTTCCGCTGACGGTACGGGCCTCCGCCGTGGTGCAGGACCTGCACATCGAGGGCCAGGACGCGGCGGCGCCTGCGCTGCTCGTCGAGGAGGGCACGCCCGAGCTGGCGGACCTGCGGATCATGACCCGGTCCGCGGTCGGCATCGAGGTCCGTGGCGGCGCCCGGCCCACGGTGCGGCGCTGCACCGTCGACAATCCGGCGGGCGTCGGCATCGCCGTCGTGGACGGCGGTGGCGGGGTGTTCGAGGAGTGCGAGGTCATGGCCGCCGCCCAGTCGGGCGTCGCGGTCCGCGGCGGCGGGCGTCCGCGGCTGGAGCGCTGCCGGGTGCACCACGCCTCGGGCGCGGGCCTGTCTGCCACCGGTGAGAACACTTCGCTGGAGGCCGTGGGGTGCGAGGTGTACGAGATCCGCGGCTCAGGTGTGCAGGTCACCGCGCTCGCCACGGCACAGCTGACGGACTGCGCCGTGCACCGCACGACCGCTGACGGCGTCACGCTCGACACGGACGCGGTCCTCACGCTCGCCGACTGCCGTATCCATGACATCCCGGAGAACGCGATCGACCTGCGTTCCCGCTCGGTGCTCACACTGACCCGCACGACGGTGCGTCAGTTCGGCCGCAACGGCCTGTCGGTGTGGGACCCGGGCACCCGCGTGGACGCCAACCAGTGCGAGATCTTCGACAGCACCGGGGACTATCCGGCGGTGTGGGTCAGCGACGGCGCCACCGCGGTGCTGGACTCGTGCCGGGTGCACGATGTGCCGGACGCCCTGTTCGTCCTCGACCGCGGCTCGCGCGTGGACGTGGTGGACAGCGATCTCACGCAGGTGCGCAACACGGCGGTGTCGGTGAGCGACGGCGCCACCGCCCAGCTCGACGACTGCCGGATCCGGGAGGCGGCCACGGGCGCCTGGTTCCGGGACCACGGCAGCGGCGGGACCCTGTCCGGCTGCACCATCGACGGCACCCAGACCGGCGTGATCGTCACCAAGGGCGCCGACCCCACCATCGAGCGGTGCACGGTGACGTCACCCGCGGAGGCCGGTTTCTATGTGTCGGCGGGCGGCCGGGGCAGCTTCCTGAACTGCCGGGTCACGGGCAGCGACGGCTACGGCTTCCATGTGATCGACGGCTGCCGCGCCACGCTGCGGAAGTGCCGTACGGAGCGGTGCGCGCGCGGGGGCTACGAGTTCACGGACGGCGGCCCGGGTTCCTCCGGCGGCGCGGCCGTCGTCGAGGACTGCACGAGCGACGAGAGCGAGGTGCGGTCCGCGGCGTCGCAGGAGGCCGCCGTGCAGACCGCGGGCCGGCCCGCCGGACTGCTGGGTGTCATCCCGGGTCAGCGCACGACCGAGCAGGAACAGATCGTCGCGGCCGTCCCGGAGGCGGACAAGCCCTCGCGCAGCTCGCGGGTCGTGCTCGGGGAACTCGACGCGCTGGTAGGCCTGGAGAGCGTCAAGCGCGAGGTGCGGGCGCTCACCGACATGATCGAGGTGGGCCGCCGGAGGCAACAGGCGGGCCTCAAGGCCGCATCGGCGCGGCGGCATCTGGTGTTCACGGGCTCCCCCGGCACGGGCAAGACCACGGTCGCCCGGCTGTACGGCGAGATCCTGGCCACGCTCGGTGTCCTGGACAAGGGGCACCTCGTGGAGGTGTCCCGGGTCGACCTGGTCGGCGAGCACATCGGGTCCACCGCGATCCGCACCCAGGAGGCCTTCGACCGGGCGCGCGGCGGAGTGCTGTTCATCGACGAGGCGTATTCGCTGTCGCCGGAGGACTCCGGGCGCGACTTCGGGCGTGAGGCGATCGACACCCTCGTGAAGCTGATGGAGGACCACCGGGACGAGGTGGTGGTGATCGTCGCGGGGTACACGACGGAGATGGAGCGCTTCCTCTCCGTCAACCCAGGCGTGGCGTCCCGTTTCTCACGCACCATCACCTTCGGCGACTACAGCCCCGGGGAACTGCTGCGGATCGTGGGACAGCAGGCCGAGGAGCACGAGTACCGGCTGGCTCCGGGCACCGCGGAGGCGCTGCTGAAGTACTTCACGGAGATCCCGAAGGGCCCGGCGTTCGGCAACGGCCGCACGGCGCGCCAGACCTTCGAGGCGATGCTGGAGCGGCACGCGGGCCGGGTCGCCCAGATGGAGGAACCGAGCACGGACGACCTGACGCTGCTCTATCCGGAGGACCTGCCGGAGCTGCCCTGATCCACTCCCCCGGGCTCCGTTCCCGGGGCCGGAGGGGTGTCCGCGGACCGCGGACCCGGCAGCCCCGGCCGCAGGCGCGCGAGCAGCAGCTCGCGCTCCTCACCGAACGCCGGGTCCGCCTGGTAGTCGCCGTGGCCGAGGATCGGCGCGGGAAGCGGGTGTTCCCCTGTGCGGCCGTAGACGAGGGGGTCCTTCAGCGGTGCGCGGTCCACCTGCGGTCCGCACTCGCCGGGCAGGCCTACGGGGCCGCCGATCGGGTCGGTCAGGCGGTGGAGGTTGCGCCAGCAGGCGACCTCGCGGTGCAGCGCGCTGAGCGCCGCCGGGCCGAAGTACGCGGGGAACCAGCGCCCGTACAGGCGCTCCAGGGGCGATCCGTAGGTCAGGAGGGCCACCCGTCTGCGGGTGGCGGGTTCGAGCTGCCAGGCGGCTGCCGCCGCCAGCACGCTGCCCTGGGAGTGGCCGGAGAGCACGAGCCGTCCGCCGGTTGCGTCCGTCCAGGTGGCCATGCGCCACGTCAGGTCGGGCACGGCACGCTCGGCGTAGCAGGGCGGAGCGAAGGGGTGGGCGGCGCGCGGCCAGAAGGTGCCCACGTCCCACAGGATGCCGATGGTGCGGCGTGCGGAGGCGTCCTTGTAGGCGCGGCGCCCCCAGGTGACGAAGAGGAGGAGGCCGAGGCCGATCAGCCAGGAGCCGAGCGCCTGCGCGACACTCGCGGCGCCGTGCACCAGGGACGGCATGGTGTCCGCGGCCCCCTCGGGCGTGTCACCCGTGGCGAACGCGCCCACCAGCGTGGCAGCGCCCAGGAGCAGGGTCGTGGCGTAGGTGACGGCGACGACCAGAGGGGCCCGGTCGGTGAGGGCGGCCATCGCACGCGCGCCCGCGATGCGCAGGGTCCTGGCCGGCTCCTTGTGCTCGCCCGGATAGCCGAGTTCGACGGCGGTCTGCTCGGCGCGGCGCAGCAGCACCGTGCGGCGGGCCAGCAGGGCTCCGACGAACAGCAGGACGAGCAGCAGCGGCGGGATCGCCGATGCCTGCCAGGTCAGCAGCACGGGCGGACCTGCCATGGTCCGCCGGGTTCCGTCCAGCCAGTCGGCGACCCGCTGGGCGACGCCCGAGGACATCACCCCGCCGAGCGCGCAGGCGAGCAGGGCGACCGCGGGTCCGGCCAGCCCGCGCATCGCGGTGCGGGTGTCGGGACGCGTCCGGTGCAGGACATGGGCCGCGGCGGCCAGGGCCAGGACCAGGAGCGTCTGTGCCAGGGTGAGTACGCCGAACGCGACGTCCGTCGGCAAGCGGCCCGCCGACCGCCAGCCGGGGCGCGACCAGCCCGCGTACACGATGGTCAGGAGAAGCAGGACGAACGCGCCCGCGGGCAGCCGGCGTACCACCTCGGAGTCGGGGTCCCGGTCGAGCCGGTCCTCGGTGCGGCCCCGGCGGCACACGACCCCCACCACGACCGCCGTACCGGCCAGCAGGACCGCGCTCACGAGCCAGCCGACGACCTCGAGTTCGACGCAGCCGTGCAGGCGGTCGTAGCGGGCGGCGGCGGTGCCCACCGCGGCGGCGACGGTGAGGAATCCGGCGGCGGTGTGCGCCGCGCGCAGCCGGGCCACCAGCCTGCGGCCGTACCAGAACCCGGGCCGCCCCAGGGCGGTGCCGAGCGGTTCCTCCCCGGATGCGGTTCCGGCCGGGCGTGCCATCGGCTCCTGGGACTCGTAGGCGCTCCAGGTGCGATGCGACAGGTACCACAGCAGGCCGGTGAGCGCGGTGGGCACCAGCGACGCCAGGCCCAGTCGGCGCCCCGGCAGGCTCCACCAGCCGTGGCCGGAGGCGGACGGTGAAAGGAAGCCCAGCCATGAGTGGCGGCCCGCGCACGCGGGGGCGCCCGCGCACTGCCAGGCGGTGAGGTCCAGGGAGACCTCGCAGGCGGCGGCCACCAGCAGCACCGTCAGCGTGAGCCCGACGAGCCTGACGATCAGTCCGTACAGGCGGACGGTGTGCTGCCGGCCGCTGGTCGTGGGTCGCATCCAGTGGGCGAGGTTGGCCACCATGAAGGGCAGCAGGAGCAGCCACAGGGCGCGGGCCGCGTTGCCGGAGGTGAGGTTGCACCAGACGTAGGCCTCGGGCACCGGGCGCCCCTCACGGGTGCCGGGACGCCGTTCCGCGCCGGCGTCGGCGGCGCGGCGGTAGACGGCGGCGGTCTCGTCGCCGCTGACCCGTACCGTCCGCGGGTCTCCCAGCATCTCCTCGGGCGTGGCGCCGCCCACCCCGTGGACCAGGAGTTCCAGGGCAGGCCCCGCCGCCGCGGTACGCCGTCCGGCGTCGCCGCGCTCCCCCTCGTCTTCCGCCTCGTATTCCGCCTCGTGTTCCCGTGCACGCTCCACTGCCTCTGCACTTCCCCCGGCGTCCCGTAGCGTGTGCCATGCGCAGCCAGAGGATCTCCGCGGGGACGGCGGCGCACACCCGTCCGCACGGAATCTCCCCGATACGGGTGACGGCGCGGGACATCGGGTGCTGATTCCCGAGGCACCGGTGAGGTCCGGGATGGCACCACTCACAGCGTCCCGTGCGAGGATGGGGCGACCCCGGCACCGGCGGCGGGAGAACGACCACGTCGGAGCCGGTGCGGTTGCCGTTTTTATGACTCGTCGGGCGAAAAGGAGCGGAGCTGACGTGAGCGAGAATCAGAACCTCCTCGCGGAGCAGCGCCGTGCCCTGATCGTGGACGAGGTGCGCCGGCGCGGCGGCGTGCGTGTGAACGAGCTGACGCGCAAGCTCGGTGTCTCCGACATGACGGTACGCCGGGACCTCGACGCGCTGGCCCGTCAGGGTGTCCTGGAGAAGGTGCACGGCGGTGCGGTGCCGTTGGCGGAGGCGAGCACCCATGAGCCGGGGTTCGAGGCCAAGTCGGGCTTGGAGCTGTCGGCCAAGGAGGACATCGCGCGGGCCGCGGCGGAGCTGGTCGCGCCGGGCTCGGCGATCGCCCTGTCCGGCGGGACGACGACGTACGCGCTCGCCCAGCATCTGCTCGATGTTCCGGATCTGACGGTCGTCACCAACTCGGTGCGTGTGGCCGATGTGTTCCACTCGGCGCAGCGCACCTCGGGGCAGCGGCAGGGCGGCGCCACGGTGGTCCTGACCGGTGGTGTCCGGACTCCCTCGGACTCCCTCGTGGGGCCCGTGGCCGACCAGGCGATCGCCTCGCTGCACTTCGACGTGCTGTTCCTCGGTGTGCACGGGATATCGCTGGAGGCGGGCCTGTCGACGCCGAACCTGGCCGAGGCGGAGACCAACCGGCGGCTCGTCCAGTCGGCCCGGCGTGTGGTGGTGGTCGCGGACCACACCAAGTGGGGGACGGTGGGCCTGAGTTCGTTCGCCGCGCTGGAGCAGGTGGACACGCTGGTGACGGACGCGGGACTGCCCTCCGGGGCGCGGGCGGAGATCTCGGAACATCTGAGGCGGCTGATCGTGGCCGGGGAAGCCGAAGACGGCGACCGAGCCTCGAACGGCGGCAGAGGCGAAGACGGCGACGGAGGCGAGAACGGCTACCCGACCGAAGGTGGTACAGACATCTGACGGGCCGCCAGCTAGTGTGGCGCCGATGTGATACCGATGCTTGTACTCGGGAACTCCGCTTCCCGCGAGGGGGTTTGCGTCCATGGCACGCCTGCTGCGCCCGGTGGGGCTCGACTTCACACGGACAGCGCCCGTGCGGCTGGTCTTCGCCCGGGAGATCACGGCGGCCCCGGAGGCGGTCTACCGCGCCCTCGCCGATGACGTCCCGGGCTGGAGCGAGTGGTTCTCCGCCGTGGCCTCCGCCAGGCCCCTGGACGGGGGCGACCGGCGCGAGGTGCGCCTCGTGGGCGGAACCCGTTTCCGGGAGACGATCGTGGCGGCAGAACCGAACGAGGTGTACGCGTACCGGGTCGACGAGACCAACGTGCCGGGAATGCGCGCGCTCCTGGAGGAGTGGCGGCTCGTGCCCGCCGGCACAGGCACCCGGGTCCAGTGGACCTTCGCGGCCGACGGGCCGCTGGCCTTCCGTTCGGTGCTGAAGGGCGCGCGAGGCGGCCTGGGGCGCTCCTTCCGGGGCGCGGTGACGGCGCTGGACGCGAGGCTCGCGGCGCGGTGACGTCGCCGGACGTAGAGGGGCACGAGGCCCCGGCCGGGTTCAGTCCGGCCACACCCCGGTCGACAGCAGCGTGGTGATGGCCTCCGCGTAGGGGGCGATCTCCAGCCCCTGCCCGGCGAGCCACTCGTCCGAGTAGTACTTGTCCAGGTAGCGGTCGCCGGGGTCGCACAGCAGGGTGACCACGCTGCCCGTGCGCCTCTCGGCCACCATCTCCGCGATGATCTTCAGCGCGCTCCACAGCCCCGTGCCGGTCGAGCCGCCCGCCTTGCGGCCTATGGCACCCTCCAGGGCCCGTACGGCGGCGACGCTGGCCGCGTCAGGGACCTTCATCATCCGGTCGATGGCGCCGGGCACGAAGCTGGGCTCCATCCGCGGCCGGCCGATGCCCTCGATGCGTGAGCCGTGGTCACAGGTGACGTCCGCATCGCCGGTCGTCCACCCTTCGAAGAAGCACGAGTTCTCCGGGTCGGCGACGCACACGCGCGTGTCGTAGCCCATGTAGTGCACATACCGCGCGATGGTCGCCGAGGTGCCGCCGGTGCCGGCCGTGGCGACGATCCACGCCGGCTCCGGGAACCGCTCCAACTCCAGCTGGCGGAAGATGGATTCGGCGATGTTGTTGTTCCCGCGCCAGTCCGTGGCCCGCTCCGCGTAGGTGAACTGGTCCATGTAATGGCCCCCGGTCTCCGCCGCGAGCGCGGCCGAGGCCTCGTACATCTTCCGTGAATCGTCCACGAAGTGGCACCGGCCGCCGTGGAACTCGATCAGGCGGCACTTCTCGGCGCTCGTCGTACGTGGCATGACCGCGATGAAGGGCACACCGATCAGCTTGGCGAAGTAGGCCTCGGAGACCGCTGTCGAACCGCTGGACGCCTCGATCACCGGGCGCCCCGGCCGGATCCAGCCATTGCACAGGCCGTAGAGAAAGAGGGACCGGGCGAGGCGGTGCTTGAGGCTGCCGGTCGGATGGGTCGACTCGTCCTTGAGATACAGGTCGATGCCCCAGGACTCGGGCAGCGGGAAGCGCAGCAGATGCGTGTCGGCCGATCGGTTGGCGTCCGCCTGCACCTTGCGGACGGCTTCTTTGAGCCAGGTGCGGTACTCGGCGTCGCTGCGGTCGACGTCGTACGTTCCGCCGGGGCGGTTGATCTGCGGGGTGCTCACCGCGGGACTCCTTACCGAGGTGTGCCGACGGCTCGTTCACACGGTCGGACGCCTCGATCATAGACAGCTTTTGCACGCTTCTCACCTGCATAAACGTCTCTTTGAGCGGCTCAAAGGAGCCGCTGGGGCGAACGGCGCGAAACGGTGGGGCACATCTGCGCCAGTGCGCCGGATACGGAGTGCCGCCTCGCCAGGCACACTGGTGCGAGGCGCCGGGTGCGTGCAGACTGCACGGCGGGACGCCGTTCGGTGTGCACGTGCACCGCGCGGGCGGCGGAACCCCCGCGGCAGCACCCTGGACCACGACCGAACGCGATCAGGCCACGCCGGATCATGGCCCATGAGGGATCCGGACCGGGACCGACGAAGCACAAGGGGGCGGTACATCATGGCGGAGCCGGACTTCACGGCCACGGGTGTGCGGATCGGAAAACGGCTGCGGTCGCTCACCCGGGCGGGACAGGTCCGGATCAGCGACGGAAGGCTACGGCTGCTCACCAGCTACGGCAGTGAGATCGACAGCGCGCCGGTGCAGGCGGTGCGGGCGTCGAAGCCCTGGTTCGCGCCGCAGGACCGGGCGTTGGCAGATCTCAACGGAACCCGCTACTCACTGACCCTGGCCGACCACGACCCCGCACCGGGACGACCCGGCACCTCGTCGGCCCGCAGGTTCGTCGAGGCGGTCCATCGGGCGGCCCGGCACGGAGGCTGAGCGCGGTGCGAGTTGCAGGACCTCGCCCCTTGCGTCACGCTGGTCTCACATCACTCTGGGTTTACCGGCGATAACGCTGAAGAACCAGCTCGCCGGTTCAGGAAGCGGGCGGCCCCGTACGAAGCCGCTCCGCACCGGGCGGCCGGGGTACTCAGCCGCACAGCAGGCGGCGGGTACGACCAGGCCCTCCTGCTGGATCCGATCTTCGTCTTCTTCCGGACCTCAATTCGGGGAGTCGCAGCCGTGATCACCCAGCCAAGCAGGCAGTGCACGGTGGAGCTCCAAGCCCTGCCGTCGCGGATCGGGCAAGTCCGCAGAATCGTATCGGCGCAGTTGCGCTACTGGCATCTGGATCCTTTGATAGACCGGGCCGCGCTCGGTGTGACGGAGTTGTTGACCAACGTCCACCTGCACGCCCAGCCGGACAAGACCTGCACGGTCGAGCTCGAGTTGCTCCTCGACCGGCTCACCGTCTCTGTGCACGACCACGACCCTCGTCTGCCGGTGATGTGCGACGCGGATGTCCACGACACGGGCGGACGCGGTCTCGCCATGGTCGCGGCGGTCTCAGACAGCTGGGGAGCGCGCCCGGACGGCGACTCGGGCAAGGTCGTCTGGTTCACGCTTCCCGCTCCGTCCTCGACGCATGCCCGGCGGGTACGGAGTCTGACGCCCTACGAGACCTCGCTCGACGCGCCGACACCGGTCGGCACGCTCGCGGTGGACGACCCGATCACGGCTGACGACCGGGTCACGGAGGAAGACCGCAGGAAGGAGCACACTCCCGCCCGGTCGGCCGTCGCCGGCTGACCGGGGGGGGACCCCGCCTGGCTCCTGCCCTGCCCCGCGACCACTCCTGGACCGGTTCGCCCCCGGTCCCCGCTCCATGTTCCTTGCGCCCCCGGGCTATGGTGCTCTCCGACCGAAACAATGATCGTTCTTTTTTTGGGGGGGGCCGATCCGCGTGGGCGCAATAGTGTTCAACGTGACGACTGCGGCGTTGCTGGTGCTGATGTTCAAGGTTGGGCTGGCTCTCGTCGGGGAGGACACGGTGCGCCGTCGTCCCCTCCCCTGGGTGGCCGTGGCCCTCACGGCTGTCGCGGTCGGCGGGGTGGTGCTCCAGCTCAGCTGGTCCGGTGCGATGGACGCGCTGGACAGCGACCCGCGCAAGAGCGGGTGGTGGCGGGTGGTGACCTCCGTCTTCATGCAGAACGGGGGTGTGTTCGGCGCTGTCTGGAACCTCGTCACCCTCGCGGTGATCGCCGCGCTGGCGCAGTGGTTCTGGCGCGGCCCGCTCATGCCGGCCCTGTTCGCTGCGGGCATCCTGCTCCCCGAGCGCATCGACGCGCTGTTCGGCGACACGGCCCGCAGTACCGACCCGCGCAACTTCGCGGGCAGCTCCGGCGCGACGTACTTCCTCGCCGCCACCCTCGCGGGGGCCCTGCTGCTGTCCGGCACAACGTCCAAGGAACGGTTGCTGGCGCTGAGCGTGCCCGCGGCCGGGCTGGCGATGTGGCTGGCCCAGGAGAACGGCCACGGACTCGTGGCCGTGTACGGCTTCGTCCTCGGCGCGGCGGTCCTGCCCCTCGCCCGGCGCCTGCCACGCGGGGCCGCGCCGGTCGCGTCCACTGCCGTGGAGGCGGACGCGAGCGTCCCGGGCTCCGCCTGAGGACGCCGGGCTCGTGCCCGCCCGCCTCGCAGATCAGGCGAGGGCAGCCAACGGGTCGTCCAGCACCGGCTGCCAGGCCAGCTCCGCCGCGCCCACGAGGCTGCTGTGGTCGAGCGTGCAGGCGAGGACGGGGACTTGACCGCTGCGGCCCCACAGGCTGCGGTCGGCGACCACGGCGTGCAGCCGTTCGGGGTCGGCATCGAGCAGGGTGCTGTGCAGTCCGCCGAGGATGATGCGGTCCGGATTGAGGATGTTGACCAGCCCGGCGAGCCCGAGGCCCAGTCGGTCGATCAGCGTCTCCACGGCGGTACGGACGGACGGGTCGGCCGGGTGACGGTCGCGGATGAGGTCGTTCGCCTGGTGGAGCGGCGAGACCTCGGAGCCGACGTCCCGGCCGGCCGCCGCGAGGAACGCCTGCGGGTCCGTCTCCACATCGAGGCAGCCGCGGCCGCCGCAGTGGCAGGGGCGGCCCTCGGGGTTGACCGTGAGGTGGCCCACCTCCAGAGCCAGACCCGAACTGCCCGTGTGCAGCCGCCCGTCGAGCACCAGCGCGCCGCCCACACCCCGGTGTCCGGTGGCCACGCACAGCAGGTCGCGCGCTCCGCGGCCCGCGCCGTGCCGGTGCTCGGCGAGCGCCGCGAGGTTGATGTCGTTGGCGGCGAAGGCCGGTCCGGTTATGCCCGCGGCGCGCACGCACTCCGCGAAGATCCCCCGCACGGGCGCGCCCGCCGGCCACGCGAGATGCAGGGGGTTCAGCGCGAGACCCTCGGGCTCCGCGACCGCGGACGGCACGGCGAGCCCTGCGCCGACACAGCGCCGGCCGGTCTCGCGCAGCAGTTCGGCGCCCGCCTCGACCACCGAGCCGAGCACCTTCGCCGGGTCGGCGTCGATGATCTCGCACCCGGGCGTGGTGGCGACGATGTGTCCTCCGAGCCCGACGAGCGCGGCGCGGAACCCGTCCGCGTGCACCTGGGCGGCGAGCGCGACGGGCCCGTTCCGGGCGATCTCCAGCCGGTGCGAGGGCCGTCCCTGCGCCCCGGCGGCGGCACCCGGGTGAGAGTCGACGCGGATCAGCCCGAGTGCCACCAGCTCGGCGGCGACCGCTCCGGCCGTCGCGCGGGTGACGCCCAGCTCGGCGGTGAGCACGGCCCGCGTCGGCGCACGGCCCGTGTGCACCAGCTCCAGCGCGGGACCGAGCGCCCCGCGCCCCCGGTCCAGCCGCGTCCGTGTGGTCACTTCCCCGGTCGTCCCGGAGCCCGCCTTGCCAGTCATGAGGGCGAGTCTCCCATGATCCGCTCGGGGGCCGGTCCGAGCCCGCTGACCCGCAGGGTGATGTTCAGCCGCCCCGTCAGTCCGAGGCCGGGTGGCGCCGTACCCGGAAGCACCCGCGGCACGCCGTGGTAGGCGAGGCGCGCCGGGCCGCCGAACACGAACAGGTCCCCGCTCCGCAGTTCCACGTCCGTGTAAGGGCGCGCCCGGGACTCGGCGTTGCCGAAGCGGAATACGCAGGTGTCGCCGAGGCTGAGTGACACGACGGGGGCGGCGGATTTCTCGTCGCTGTCGCGGTGCATGCCCATGCGGGCGTCCGCGTCATAGAAGTTGATCAGGGCGATGTCGTACGGCTCGGAGGGCACGCTTTCCGGGCCGAGGGCGACGCCGACCGCCTCACGGCCCAGTCCGGCCAGCCAGTCGGGCAGCGGCTTCACGGGCGCTCGGTCGCCGTCGACGGCCGTACGGGCGTAGCCATAGGGGTACCAGTGCCAGCCGAGGCAGACCTGCCGGGCGGTCATCGTGCCGCCGCCCGGCGTGTGTACGGTGCGCAGCCCGGCGGGCGGCCGGGCCCACTGCCTGCACGCCCGCAGCAGCCGGAGCCCGCGGCTCTCGTCCAGCCAGTCCGGCACATGGACCGCGCCGGGTGCGACCTGCGCGCGGTCTCGCGGGAACAGCTCGGCGTGCATGGCCCCATCATCACGCATCCCGTCCCCGGCACCGGGCGGGCACCGGGGCCGAGCCGCGGCACGGGACCTATAGCCTGGACCACCTATGAACGACCCTCTGACCACGCCCTGGGGCGAGTACGCGCTGACCCGCTTCCCCGAGGATCCCCGCGACCGGCTGCGCGCCTGGGACGCGTCCGACGCCTATCTGCTGAGGCATCTCGCGGCGAGCGGAACCCCGCTGGACGGTGCGGTGGTGATCGTCGGCGACCGCTGGGGCGCGCTCACCACGGCGCTCGCCGCGCACGGCCCTGCGCAGATCACCGACTCCTTCCTGGCCCGCGAGGCGACCCGCGCGAATCTCGCGCGCGGCGGGGCCGACGCGTCCGCGGTGCGGCTGCTCACCACCCAGGACCCGCCGCCCGGCCGAATCGACGTGCTGCTGATCCGGGTGCCCAAGAGCCTCGCGCTGCTGGAGGACCAGCTGCACCGGCTGGCGCCCGCCGTCCACGAGGGCACGGTGGTGGTCGGCGCGGGCATGGTCAAGGAGATCCACACCTCGACGCTGAAGCTGTTCGAGCGCGTCCTCGGGCCGACGCGCACCTCGCTCGCCGAGCAGAAGGCCCGGCTGATCTTCTGCACTCCCGACCCGGGACTGGACCGGGGCGCCGACCCGTGGCCGTACCGCTACCGCCTTCCCGACGGCATCGGACCGCTGTCCGGCCGCACGGTCACCAACCACGCGGGGGTGTTCTGCGCCGACCGGCTCGACATCGGGACCCGCCTGTTCCTGAGGCATCTTCCGGAAACCCAGGGCCCCGAGCGGGTGGTGGACCTGGGCTGCGGCAATGGGGTCGTCGGTCTGGCCGCGGGACTTGCCAACCCCGAGGCCGAGCTGCTGTTCGTCGACGAGTCGTACCAGGCGGTGGCCTCGGCTGAGGCCACGTATCGCGAGAACGCCTCCGGGACCGCCGAATTCCGTGTGGGTGACGGTCTGTCAGGGGTGCCGGAGGCGAGCGCCGACCTGGTCCTGAACAATCCGCCGTTCCACTCCCACCAGGCGACGACGGACGCCACGGCCCGGCGGATGTTCACCGGGGCGCGGCGGGCCCTTCGGCCGGGCGGCGAGCTGTGGGTGATCGGCAACCGTCATCTCGGCTACCACGTGACGCTGCGCCGCCTTTTCGGCAACTGCGAACTGGTCGCGAGTGACGCGAAGTTCGTGATCCTCAAGGCCGTCAGGAAGTAGTCTCCCCGGCGACGGCCCCGGGGCGCGGTGCGCCCCTCAGCACGGTGACGAGGTGGGCGACCGCCGCGGCCATGGCCTTGCGTCCCACTCCCAGATAGGTGCGTGAATCGACCGCCTCGGGGTGCGCCGCGAGGAACTCCCGGATCGCTCCGGTCATGGCGACATTCAGCGCGGTGCCGATGTTGACCTTCGCCATGCCGCCAAAGACGGCCGCCCTCAGTTCGTCGTCCGGCAGTCCGGAGGAACCGTGCAGTACGAGGGGCACGTCCAGTGTGGCGCTCAGCCGTTTGAGGAGGGCGTGGTCGAGCGCGGCGGTGCGGGTGGCCATCGCGTGGGTGCTGCCGACGGCGACGGCCAGTGCGTCGACGCCCGAGTCGGCCACGAAGGCGGCTGCCTCCAGCGGGTCGGTGCGGGCGCCCGGCGTGTGCGGATCGGGTGGCGGTTCGCCGTCCTTCCCGCCTACTTGCCCCAACTCCGCCTCGATCCAAAGCCCTTGGGCATGAGCCCAATCGGCGGCGGCTCGGGTGGCGGCGAGGTTGTTCTCGTACGGCAGCCGGGACGCGTCGTACATCACGGAGCTGAACCCGGCGCCGGGTGCCTGCCTCAGCAGGTCGTCGCTCTGGACGTGATCGAGGTGGAGGGCGACGGGCACCGCCGCGCGAGCGGCGGCCTCGGCGGCGGCGCGAGCGAGCGGGAGCAGCCGGCCATAGCGGAACTTGACGGCGTTCTCACTGACTTGGAGCACGACGGGAGCGCGGGCGGACTCGGCGCCCGCGATCACGGCCTCGACGTGTTCGAGGGTGATGACGTTGAACGCGGCGACGGCGCCCTGGTCCGCCATGGCGGCGGCGACCAGGTCACCGGTGGATGCGAGGGGCACGGCTCCTCCTTCTCAGCGGGCGTCCGGTCCGGTGGCGGGGGCAAGGATCACCGAGCGGGTGAGATGGCGCGGCCGGTCGGGGTCGAGCCCGCGGGCGGCGGCCACGGCGACGGCGAGGCGCTGCACACGCACGAGTTCGGCGAGCGGATCCAGTCCGCCGGCCACCCAGCGCCCGCCGGCCTCGCCGACCTGCCGGGCGAGGCCTTCGGGTGCCTCACCGAGCATCCAGGTCGCGGTGCCGTGCGTGGTGACGCTGATGGGGCCGTGCCGGTACTCCATCGCCGGGTAGGCCTCGGTCCAGGCCAGCGAGGCTTCGCGCATCTTGAGCGCTGCCTCGTTCGCGAGTCCGACGGTCCAGCCCCGTCCCAGGAAGGTGAACTGGCCGCAGTCGACGAGCCCTTCGGGCAGCGGCGATTCCAGGGCCGCACAGGCATCCGCGACGACGGCGTCCGTGTGCAGGCCGAGGTGGGCGCGGAACAGGGTGAGCGCCGAGGTGGCGAACCGGGTCTGGACGACGGAGCGTTCGTCGGCGAAGACGAGCGGGATCACCTCGTCGGCCGCCGCTGTCACGGGCGTGTGCGGATCCCCGGTGATCGCGATGGTCCGGGTGCGTCCCCTGAGCCGGTCGAGCAGCCGCAGCACCTCGGTGGTGGTGCCGGACCGGGTGAGGGCGAGGACCCGGTCGTAGTCACGCCCATGGGGGAACTCCGAGGCGGCGAAGGCGTCGGTCTCGCCCTGTCCTGACCGCTCGCGCAGTTCGGCGGCGGACTGCGCCATGAACCACGAGGTCCCGCACCCGACGACCGCGACCCGCTCCCCCTCCCCGGGCAGCAGGTCCTTGTGGGTGTGCGCGTCCGCGGCGGCGCGGACCCAGCACTCGGGCTGGCTGTTCAGTTCGGCTTCGACATGGGTCCTGTGCGTCATGCCGCACCCCTCCCGCTCATGCTTGTTCTTGCAAGATAGGGACAAGTTTCGAGCATAATCAAGCATTCGGTCAGGATCGACCGGCCGGGGGAACGGCGGCTGAGGAAATCGGCCGAAGAACGACCGCTGAGGAAATGGAGGGCGCGGATGTCACGCGACGCCCGCTGGAAGGCACTGCTGGAACTGCTCGTCGAACGGGGACGGCTGGAGGTCGAGGAGGCGGCGGCCGAGCTGGAGGTGTCCGCCGCTACGATCCGCAGGGACTTCGACCAGCTCGCGGAGCAGCAGATGCTGGTGCGCACCCGGGGCGGCGCGGTGGTGCACGGGGTGTCGTACGAACTGCCGCTGCGGTACAAGACCGCCCGCCACGCCTCCGAGAAGCAGCGTGTCGCGGCGGCGGTGGCCGCCCTGATCGCGCCCGGCGAGGCCGTGGGACTGACCGGAGGCACGACGACGACGGAGGTGGCGCGCGCCCTGGCGGTACGCGGCGACCTGGCGTCGGGCTCGCCCGCGCTGACCGTAGTCACCAACGCCCTGAACATCGCCAACGAGCTGGCCGTCCGCCCCCAGTTCAAGATCGTGGTGACGGGTGGCGTGGCACGACCGCAGTCGTACGAGCTCGTCGGGCCCCTCGCGGACGGTGTGCTCGGGCAGATCACCCTCGACGTGGCGGTGCTGGGAGTGGTGGCGCTCGATGTCGCGCACGGTGCGGCGGCGCACGACGAGGCGGAGGCCGCGATCAACCGCCTGCTGTGCGAGCGCGCCGAACGGGTGATCGTGGCGGCCGACTCGAGCAAGCTGGGCACCCGCGCCTTCGCCCGGATCTGCGGGGTGGAGGCGCTGGACACGCTGGTCACGGACGCGGAGGCGGAGACGGAGACGGTGCGCCGGTTCGAGGAGGCAGGCGTCCGCGTGATCACGGTCTGACCGTGCTGCCGCTTGCACATGCGCCTAAGCTGGGAGCCACCCTTCGTATGCCGGGTGTGGTGTCAGGGAGGCTGTGATGGCCGGGACGCCGAGCGATCAGTACACAACGGGAAGCTGTCGCTACCAGCCGATCGCCGACCACGGTCTGATCGGTGATCTCCGCACCGTGGCCCTGGTCGGCACCAACGGCACGATCGACTGGTACTGCTGCCCGGCCTTCGACTGCCCGAGCGTCTTCGCCTCGATCCTGGACGCGGAGCGGGGCGGTTCCTTCCAGCTGGCCGCGACCGTGCCGGCCCGGACCAAGCAGTTCTACTTCCCCGACACCAATGTACTGATCACGAGATTCTTCACCGAGGACGGCGTCGGTGAGGTGCAGGACTTCATGCCCATCGGCGAGGACGCGGTGGAGTCCGACCGCCACCGGCTGATCCGGCGCGTGCTGTGCGTGCGCGGCGCCCTCCCCTTCCGCGTGCGGGTGGCGCCGCGCTTCGACTACGGCAGGAAGTCGCACACCACCCGGCTGCTCGGCGACGCTGCGATCTTCGATTCCTCGGCGCTGTCGCTGGCCCTGACCTCCACCGTTCCCCTGGAAGGCGACGGGGTCGACGTCTGGGCGGACTTCAAGCTCACCGAGGGTGAGTCGGCGGTGTTCGCGCTGGACCAGGTCGGTGCCCGGCTGGCTCCGCGCATGTGCGCACGGGCCGAGGCGGAGCGGCAGTTCGCCACCACGGTGGCGTACTGGCGGCACTGGCTGTCCGCCTCGCGCTACCGCGGCCGGTGGCGTGAGATGGTGCACCGCTCGGCCCTCACGCTGAAGCTGCTCACCTACGCGCCGACCGGCGCGATCGTCGCGGCGCCCACGACCAGCCTTCCCGAGCAGATCGGCGGAGAACGCAACTGGGACTACCGGTACGTATGGGTGCGGGACGCGGCGTTCTGCGTCTACGCCCTGCTGCGCCTCGGCTTCTCCGGCGAAGCCGCGGCGTTCATGAAGTTCGTGATGCAGCACATCATTCCGGGCGACGGCGGGCCGTCGGGCCCGTTGCAGATCATGTACGGCATCGACGGCCGCACAGACCTGCCCGAACACGAACTCGACCATCTGGAGGGCCACCAGGGCTCCGCCCCGGTGCGGATCGGCAACGCGGCGGCGGACCAGCTCCAGCTCGACATCTACGGCGCGCTCATCGACTCGATCTATCTCTACGACAAGTGGGCGCAGCCCATCTCCAGCGACGAGTGGGACGACGTGTGCGAGCTGGTGGACTGGGTCTGCAACCACTGGGAGCAGCCCGACGAGGGCGTCTGGGAGACGCGCGGAGGACGCAAGAACTTCCTCTACTCCCGGCTGATGTGCTGGGTGGCGATCGAACGGGCCATCCGGATGGCGCGCCGCCGGGGCCTGCCCGCCGATCTGGCCCACTGGATGAAGGCCCGCGACACGATCTACCGGCAGATCATGCGGCGGGGCTGGTCCGATGTGCGCCACGCCTTCGTCCAGTACGAGGACGGGGATGTCCTCGACGCGGCCCTGCTCATGATGCCGCTGGCCAAGTTCATCGCGCCCACCGACCCGAAGTGGCTGTCCACGCTGGACGCCCTCACCCAGGACCTGGTGTCCGACTCGCTGGTCTACCGCTACGACCCCCAGGCCACTCCGGACGGCCTGCGGGGTGACGAAGGCACGTTCTCCATCTGCTCGTTCTGGTACGTGGAGGCCCTCGTCCGTGCCGGGCGCGTGGACGAAGCCCGCCTGGCCTTCGAGAAAATGCTCACTTACGCCAACCATCTGGGGCTGTACGCGGAGGAGATCAGCCACACCGGTGAGCAACAGGGCAACTTCCCGCAGGCGTTCACCCACCTGGCGTTGATCAGTGCGGCGTTCAACCTGGACAAGGCGCTGGGGTGAAGGGTCCGAGGCCGTACGCGTGAAGGCGGTACCTTCCTCCTCGCGCCTCCTCGCGCGCGCCGCGCCCCGCGCACACTGCTCACCGCATCGTCGCAATGGTCCGGCTGCGCAGCATGCCCCGGAAGCAGACACGGCGGGTCATGGCCCCTCCCTCCGCTCGTGCGCTCGCGACCTCTCCGGGCCGGATTCCCGCTTGCTCCCGCCCGGGGCACCCTCCTACACTGAGTTTGTGCCGCTGCTAAACAAACTAGCTACCTGCGACGTCATGCCAGATCGCGACCTCACCCCCCTCCGTATCGCCCTGACCGCCTTCTTCGCCCTCGACGGCTTCGTCTTCGCCGGCTGGGTCGTGCGCATCCCGGCCATCAAGGAGCAGACAGGCGCTTCGGCCGGCGCCCTCGGGCTCGCGCTGCTCGGGGTCTCCGCCGGAGCGGTGATCACGATGACCCTCACCGGACGGCTCTGCCGTCGCTTCGGCAGTCACCCGGTGACCGTGGTCTGCGCGATCCTGCTGTCGCTGAGCGTCGCCCTGCCCCCGCTCACGCACTCGGTGACCGCGCTCGGTCTCGTCCTGCTGGTCTTCGGTGCCGCGTACGGCGGTATCAACGTCGCGTTCAACAGTGCCGCCGTCGACCTGGTCGCCGCCCTGCGCCGACCCGTGATGCCGCAGTTCCACGCGGCGTTCAGCCTGGGCGGGATGGCGGGCGCCACGCTCGGCGGACTGGTCGCGGGGCACCTGTCCCCCACGGTCCATCTGCTCGGGCTGACCGTGACCGGCCTGCTCGTGACCGCCGTCGCCGGGCGCACGCTGCTGCGGCAGGAGCCCCCGGCCCCGCCGGACCGCGTCGCACCGGGCGAGCGCACCCCACACCGCCCGAACGCCCGCACCCGCGGCCTGGTGACCGTCTTCGGGCTGATCGCCCTGTGCACCGCGTACGGCGAAGGCGCGCTGGCGGACTGGGGCGCTCTGCATCTGCAGCAGGACCTCCACGCCCACGCGGGCGTCGCGGCGGCCGGGTACGCGTGCTTCGCGCTGGCCATGACCGGGGGGCGGCTGGGCGGCGCGGCGGTCCTGCAACGGTTCGGACGGGTCCGCACGGTGGTGGCGGGCGGCGCCACGGCCGCGTCCGGCATGCTGCTCGGCTCACTGGCTCCCTCCGCATGGGCGGCCCTGCTCGGCTTCGCGGTCACAGGGCTCGGCCTCGCCAACCTCTTCCCGGTAGCCGTGGAACGCGCGGGGGCGCTCGCGGGTCCCGGCGGGGTCGCGATCGCTTCGACCCTCGGCTACGGAGGCATGCTCCTCGGGCCGCCGGCCATCGGTTTCTTGGCGGACCTGTACTCGCTGCCCACCGCGCTGACCAGCGTCGCGGCACTGGCCGCGGTCGCCTCCGCGATCGGGTACGCGACACGGCGCACGGAGGACGGACGGCCGTGAAACCACGCTGAAACCGCCGTGAAGGCGATCCGGGCCAGGCTCTGCCGCATGACCTCACACCACGTCACCGCGCCGTCCGCCACGTCCTCCCCGGCCTGCCCGGTCCATCTGACCCCCGAACAGGTGGAGGACCCCCACGCCGCCTACGCGGACTTCCGCTCGCGGGACGGGCTGCCCCAGGTGGTGCTTCCCGGCCTCACGACCCCGGCCCGGCTCATCACCCGGTACGCCGACGTCAAAGCGGCCCTGGCCGAGCCCCGGCTCGTGCGCGACCGCTCCGCCGTCCCCGGCGGGTCCGAGGCCGGGGACCCGCAGGCTGAGTTGCTGGAGGCGGCGTTCGAGGGCTTCCCTGCCGAGTACGTCAGATACATCTCGGGCCATCTGGCGCTGTTCGACGGCGAGGAGCACGCCCGCCTGCGCGCACCCCTCACCCGGGCGTTCACCGCCCGCCGCGTCGCGGACCTGCGGCCCTTCGTGGAGCGAACCGCCGAGGAACTGCTGCGCGGGCTCAAAGGGAACCACGGGGCCGATCTGCTGGGAGAGTTCGCCCATCCACTGGCCACCGCCGTGATCTGCGAGCTCGTGGGCGTCGAGGAGGCGGACCGTGAGCGTGTGTGCGCTTGGATCCACGACTTCGCGTACGGCGACGGCAGCCGGACGGTCGAGGGGCTCGTCGGCATCGTGGACCATGTCAGGGATCTGATCGCGCGACGCCGGGCCGAGCCCGCGGGGGACCTGATCTCCGCGCTGATCGAGGGGGACCGGGGCCGTGGCGAGCCTCTGACCGATGACGAACTGATCTCCGTGGTCTTCCTGCTCATCAGCACCGGCATCACCCCGCCCGCGCTGTTCCTCGCCCATGGGTTCCTCGCCCTCTTCGACCACCCGCACCAGCTGGCGCTGCTTCGCGGCGAGCCCGCCCTGCTGGAGCGCGCGGTGCCCGAACTGCTGCGCCACGTCAGTGTCGTCCGCATCGGCGCCTCGATGTACGCCACCGAGGAATTCGAGTTCGCCGGGACCCTCCTGAAGAAGGGCGAGACGGTGACCGTGGCCCTGCTCGCCGCCAACCACGATCCGCGCGAGTACGGCGAGGCTCCAGAAGGCCTCGACATCACCCGGGAGTTCGGACGCGGCGACGGACATCTCGCCTTCGGGCACGGCGCCCACTACTGTCTGGGAGCCGCCCTGGGCCGGCTCATGACCTCGGTCGCCCTGGACCGGGTGCTGGTCCGGAGGCCGGACACGGCGCTCGCGGTGGACCGGGGCGAGCTGGAGTTCGGGCACTGGCCGGGGGACGGGTTCCATCTGTTGCGGCTTCCGGTACGGCTGTGAGCGGCGGGCCCGCGCCGCTTCGGCACCTGAGCGGCGCCGGTATCGTCCTCCCGCCGACCGGGCTCCTTCCGGCACACTCGCCTCATGGAGACTGCCGAGTACGTACGGATCCTGGACCGGGAGGGCCGGCTGATGGCCTCCACCGCGGCCGAGGCGGGTACCGACGCGGACGTGCCGACCTGCCCCGGCTGGCAGGTACGGGATCTGCTGCGGCACACGGGCATGGTGCACCGCTGGGCGGCGGCGTTCGTCGCCGAGGAGCTCACCTCCTACCGTCCGGACGGCGGGCTGCCGGACCTCGACGGCGACGCACTGCTCGCCTGGTTCCGGGAAGGGCACCGCTGTCTCGTCGACACACTCTCCCGCGCCGCCCCCGATGTGCGGTGCTGGCAGCTGCTGCCCGCACCCTCGCCGCTAGCCTTCTGGGCCCGGCGGCAGGCGCACGAGACGGCGGTGCACAGGGTCGACGCGGAGGCGGCGTTCGGCGGCGTCCCCTCCGGCATGGCGACGGACTTCGCACGCGACGGCATCGAGGAACTGCTGTTCGGCTTCCACGGCCGTAAGCACAGCAGGGTCCGCAGCGACAAGCCACTGACGCTGCGCTTGCGGGCGACGGACGCCGACAACGCGGTATGGACCGTACGGCTGTCGGACGATCCACCCGTCACCGTGCGGGGCGACACCGGCGAAGCGGACTGCGAGGTGGCGGGGCCGACCGTGCGGCTGTATCTGTCCCTGTGGAATCGGCTGCCGTTCCCGGAAGTCTCCGGCGATGCCTCGGTGGCGGCGCTGTGGCGCGAGAAGTCCGGCGTGAACTGGAGCTGAACAGGGTCCCACGTCAACGCCGGGCCGGAGGACGCGAGTCGCGCGTAGCAGAAGGCGATCACTGCCGCATCCTATTTAAATGCGCTTGCATTGGATGCATGCGCATGTAGTCTGTGGATATGACCTCTCCGTTCACCACTCCCACGTCCGAAGGACGCTGGACGCCCCGGCTGTGGGGCACCCTGCTGGTGCTGTGCGCCGCGATGTTCCTGGACGCGCTGGACGTGTCGATGGTCGGCGTCGCCCTGCCGTCCATCGGGTCCGACCTCCATCTGACGACATCGACACTGCAATGGGTCGTCAGCGGCTACATCCTGGGCTACGGAGGGCTGCTCCTCCTCGGCGGGCGCACCGCCGACCTGCTCGGCCGACGCCAGGTCTTCCTGGTGGCGCTGGGCGTGTTCGCCCTCGCATCGCTGCTCGGCGGACTCGTGGACTCCGGCCCTCTGCTGATCGCCAGCCGCTTCATCAAGGGCCTGAGCGCCGCGTTCACCGCGCCGGCCGGACTGTCCATCATCACCACGACCTTCGCCGAGGGCCCGCTGCGCAACCGCGCCCTGTCGATCTACACGACCTGCGCGGCCACCGGCTTCTCGATGGGGCTGGTGCTCTCCGGCCTGCTCACCGAGGCCAGCTGGCGCCTCACCATGCTGCTGCCCGCGCCCATCGCACTGGTCGCCCTGCTCGCGGGCCTGAGACTGCTGCCGCGCAGCGAACGCGAGAAGGACCACGACGGCTACGACATCCCCGGCGCCGTCGTCGGTACCGCCTCGATGCTGCTGCTCGTCTTCACTGTCGTGCAGGCGCCGCAGGCGGGCTGGGCCTCCGTCCGCACGCTGCTGTCCTTCCTCTCCGTCGCCGTGCTCCTCACCGTCTTCGTACGGATCGAGCGGCGCTCGGCCGGGCCCCTGGTGCGCCTCGGCGTGCTGCGCTCCGGCAACCAGGTACGCGCCCAGCTCGGGGCGATGGCCTTCTTCGGGTCGTACGTCGGCTTCCAGTTCCTCGTCACGCTGTACATGCAGTCGCTGCTGAACTGGTCCGCCCTGCACACGGCGCTCGCGTTCCTGCCCGCCGGCGCGCTCGTGGCCGTCTCCTCCACGAAGGTGGGCGCGATCGTGGACCGGTTCGGCACCCAGCGGCTGATCGCGGTCGGCTTCGCGCTGATGGTCGTCGGGTACGCGCTCTTCCTGCGCGTCAGCCTCGACCCGGTGTACGCGGCCGTGATCCTGCCGAGCATGCTGCTGATCGGCGCGGCCTGCGCACTGGTCTTCCCGTCGCTCAACATCCAGGCCACGAGCGGGGTCGAGGACCATGAGCAGGGCATGGTCTCCGGGCTGCTCAACACGTCGGTCCAGGTCGGCGGTGCGGTCTTCCTCGCGGTGGTGACGGCGGTGGTGACGGCGAACACGCCCGCGCACGCCTCACCACAGGCCGTCCTGGACAGCTACCGTCCCGGCCTGATAGTGGTCACGGGCATTGCCCTGGCGGGTCTGCTGATCACACTCACCGGGCTGCGTACAAGCCGCGACGGACACTCGGTCGTGGTCGCCAGGTCCGTTCCGGCGGGCGCGAAGCCCGGTACGGACCCGGGCACGGATGTGGACACGGGCGCGGGCACGGTCATGGACGCGGACGTGGACGCGGAGCCCGCGGCGCTTCGCGACTGACCATCTGCAGGTCTTTCACCGGCTGTCGGCAGCCGGTGAAAGACCTGCGCCGCGCCGCAGGTGCGCGATCGTCAGGGCGTAGCCGCCAGTTCGTCGGCCTCGGCGGCGAACAGCAGCTCAGGGTCGAACCCCATGCCCGAGAAGTGGCCGGCGAGTTCCAGCGACAGGGCTCCGTGCAGCCGGGTCCAGAAGAGCAGCGCCCGGCGCAGGACCCCCGCGGAAGCCGGGTGCCCGTCCGCCCACTGCCGGTGGTCCGCGAGATGGGTGACCAGTGCGTCGGCGGCCGGCGTCCCGGCCTCGGTCCAGGCCGCGGCACAGACGTCCAGCAGGGACGACATGATCTCCTTGGCGATGGCGGTGATGTCGTCGGGTGCGTGATAGCCGGGGACGGGCGTGCCGTAGACGAGGAAGTACCGCTGGGGGTCCTCCAGAGCCCAGCCGCGCAGCGCATGGGCGAGACCCTCTGGACCCGAACCCGATTCGGCGACGGCACGGAACGTGTCCGCGAGGCCGCGGTAGGCGTCCCGGATCAGCGCGGTGATCAGTTCGTCCCGGCCCGCGAAGTACCGGTAGAGCGCCGGACCGCTCATGCCCAGTTCCTTGGCGATGGCGTTCAGGGACAGCCCCGACGCCCCGGCCGTGGCGATCTGTTCCCAGGCCCGCGCCTTGATCTCCGCGCGCACCTGGCTGCGGTACCGCTCACGGGGACTTTCCGCACCTGCCGCCATCGCTCAACACTCCGCTTCTGTCGACCCTACTCGCTTGTTTCAAGGTATCACTACCAAGAGAGGCAGTAACGAATGTTTCCCCTATCCCTTGACACTGAAGCGACCATCAGTCATCTTCGTTATAGCTTCTAACTCACGCGAAGAGCACTAGTGGAGATCGCCATGGCAAGCGCCAAGGGAAACGAGCAGCTCGTCGAGGTCGTACTGCCGGGGAAGGTGGAGCCCGAGGGCCTTGAGCTCCGGCAGCGGGACATTCCGGACGCGGGTGACGGACAGATCGTAGTCCGCGTGGAGGCCACCGGAGTCTCCTTCGCGGAACAGCAGATGCGCCGCGGCCGGTACTACGACCAGCCGCCGTTCCCGTTCGTGCCCGGCTACGACCTGGTGGGCACGGTTGTCGCGACGGGCCCGGGCGTCGCGACCGACCTGGCGGGCAAGCGGGTGGCCGCGCTGGTCAAGGTGGGCGGCTGGGCCACGCACGTGCTCCTCGACGCCGCCGACGCGGTGGAGGTGCCCGCGGGAGTCGGCGCGGCGGAGGCGGAGACCCTGGTGGTCAACGGCATCACCGCCTGGCAGATGCTGCACCGCAACGCCCGCGTACGCCCGGGCGCGACGATCCTGGTCCACGGCGCCAACGGCGGCGTAGGCACGGTACTGGTGCAGCTCGCTCGGGCGGCGGGCGTGAGCGTGATCGGCACGGCGTCCGCGCGCCACCACGACGCGCTGCGGGAACTCGGCGTGATGCCCGTGGACTACCGCACGGAGGACATCCCCGCCAGGGTGCGCGAACTCGCTCCCGGCGGAGTCGACGCAGCCTTCGACCATGTCGGAGGCCGCAGCGTGATCGACTCCTGGCGGCTGCTCGCCCCCGGCGGCACCCTCGTCTCCTACGGCAGTGCCGCGACCAGGGACGACTCGGGCTCCAAGCAGTGGCCCGTACTGAAGATCCTCGGCCGGGTATGGCTGTGGAACGCCCTGCCCAACGGCCGCCACGCCTACTTCTTCAACGTCTGGGCGGGCCACGCCCTGAACAAGAACCGCTTCCGGGCGCGTCTGCGCGCGGACCTCACCGAGGTGTTCACCGCCTTCCAGCGCGGTGAGGTCACCGCCCGGATCGCCGCCCGCCTGCCGCTGACCGAGGCCGCCGAGGCCATGCGGCTGGCCGAGTCCGGAACGGTCGCGGGCAAGGTCGTCCTGATTCCCGGCCAGGACCGGGCCTAGGGGAACACCAGGCCGACGTTCTGGGCGAGCCGGGCCGCTGCATGCCGGAAGAACGCCTCCCGGTCCTCGACCAGCCTGGTGAACTGCCCGAACACCTCGAACCCCACCAGCCCGTACAACTGGGCCCACGCGGCAACCATGGCCGTGACCACTTCCGCCGGCAGATCGGATGCCAGATCGGCGGCCATGCGCCGGGCCTCGGGCTCGAGTTCCGCGGGCACCGGGGTAAGGGCCACGCCGCGCCGCCGGTAGGCGTCGCGCACGATGCCGATGAGCAGGAGCCCCACCCGGGACGCGGCCGGGACGGTCGCCTCGGGCGCGGAGTAGCCGGGCACCGGCGAACCGTAGATCAGGGCGTACTCGTGCGGATGCGCGAGCGCCCAGCCGCGCACCGCCTCGCACACGACGACCCAGCGGCGCGCGGGGGCGATGTCACCGGCCTTGGCGTCCGCGGCCTCCGCGGCCTGACCGAGGGAGTCGTAGGCGTCGATGATCAGCGCGGTGAGCAGGTCGTCGCGGCTCGGGAAGTAGCGGTAGAGCGCGGAGGAGGCCATGCCGAGCTCGCGGGCGACGGCGCGGAGCGAGAGCCTGGCGGCGCCTTCCGCGGCGAGCTGGCTGCGGGCCTCGTCCTTGATGGCGGCGGTGACCTCGATCCGGGCACGGGCGCGGGCTCCTTGGGGGGTGTTCATGCAGGGAGTGTGCCAGGCTATGGAGCAGTGCACACACTTCGGAGCGGTGCTCACCCTTTAGAGCGTTGCTCACGAATCGCAGCGACGCTCACCCTTCAGGACAGCGCTCATGCTCTATAGCGCGCCCCGGTAGAGCGGTGCTCACGCTCGAGAACGGCGCTCGCCCGCAGGACGCCACTCCCTCTCGAGCTGCCCCACACCAACACGGACCTGTGAGCGCCGCACAAAAACGAGAGCAGCGCTCTTGCTTTAGAGCACCGATCTCCCCCACACTCCTACCAAGCGAGAGCACCGCTCTCGAAACCAAGGCGAGAGCGCTGCTCTCCCAACTCGGTGGGAGTCCCCATGTCGTCGCCGTACTATCTCAAGGGCAGCCCGACGACCATTCGCTTCAACAGCGTCATCGGCTGGCTGGCCCGGCACGGGATCAGCCTCGCCGGCACGGCGGAGATGTCCGTGCGCGGCCGCAAGAGCGGTCAGATGCAGCGCATCCCGGTCAACCCCCATGTGTACGAGGGCGACCAGTACCTCGTCTCCGCCCGCGGGCACTCCCAGTGGGTGCGCAACATGCGTGCCGCCGGCGCCGGTGAACTGCGCGTGGGGCGCAAGGTACGCGCGTTCACGGCGGTGGAGCTTCCCGACGACGAGAAGCTCCCGGTCCTGCGCACCTACCTGGAGAAATGGGGATGGGAGGTCAACCAGTACTTCAAGGGGGTCACGGCCAAGTCCAGCGACGAGGAGATCATCGCAGCCGCCCCCGACCACCCCGTCTTCCGTATCACGGTCCAGAGCTGACGGTCCCCGTCAGGAGCTGACGTGATCGCCCGCCGGCCCCCGGTCCAGCGCGGTCAGCGCGCGCTGCGCGATCGGATGGTCGCGGACGAGTTCCCCCAGCGACGTGGACCCCTGGGTGATGTCCTTGAACGCCCTCCAGGCGGGACGGACTCCGGTCAGCGCCGCGTGGAACAGGCCGGGGCGGCGCTCGAAGGCCGCCAGCATCCGCTTGCCGACGCTCATCTCGACGCCCAGACCGGCCTTGATGGCGAACGCGTAGTTCAGGGCCTGCCTGCGCGTGTCCACCCCGTCGTGCGCCTCCGCGATCCGCACCGCCCACTCCCCCGCGAGGCGCCCCGACCGCAGCGCGAAGGAGATTCCCTCACGGGTCCAGGGCTCCAGCAGGCCCGCCGCGTCACCGCACACCAGCACCCGCCCCCGCGACAGCGGTGAGTCGTCGGCACGGCACCTGGTCAAGTGGCCTGAGGAGATGCTCGGTTCGAATCCGGCGAGCCCGAGGCGCGCGATGAAGTCCTCCAAGTAGCGCTTCGTGGCGGCGCCCTCACCGCGTCGGGAGATCACCCCCACGGTGAGCGTCTCGCCCTTCGGGAAGACCCAGCCGTAGCTGCCCGGCATCGGCCCCCAGTCGATGAGCACCCGCCGCTTCCAGTCCTCCGCGACCGTCTCCGGCACCGGGATCTCCGCCTCCAGGCCCAGATCCACCTGGTCGAGCTTCACTCCGACATGCGCTCCTATGCGGCTGGCACTGCCGTCCGCGCCGACCACGGCACGCGCCAGCAGCGTCTCGCCGCCCTGCAGGACGACGGCCACCGTGCGCCGGTCCGGCACGGCCGAACCGTGCTGCTCGACCCGCGAGACCGTCGCGCCCGTGCGCAGTTCCGCGCCCGCCGTCCGAGCGTGCTCGACGAGCTGCTGGTCGAACTCGGGGCGGTTGATCAGCCCGAACAGCATGTGCTTGGAGCGCCGGGTGCGGGTGAAGCGGCCATTGTTCGAAAAGGTGACCGCGTGTACGCGATCACGCAGCGGCAGCTCGAAGCCGGGCGGCAGGCTGTCACGCGAGGGGCCGATGATGCCTCCGCCGCACGTCTTGTACCGGGGCAGCTCGGCCTTCTCCAGCAACAGCACGCTGCGTCCCGCGACCGCCGCCGCATACGCGGCCGAGGCCCCAGCGGGTCCCGCGCCCACCACGACGACGTCCCACACCCGCTGCACGTCGTCCGCCGAAGAGTTCTCGCTGCTCACGATGGTCTACTGCTCCCGATCAAGCCGCCTGCCGCACCTGTCCCAGGCATCCTACGGCGGCGTCCCCGGGGGCCGCTGTGGGAGGATCGGCAGCGCGTGCGCCCTGCACACCAGCACGTACGCACATAGATCCGCACAGGAAGTACTAATAAGCACCCATCGGTGCAACGTCGCACCCACAAGGAGCGTGCCCATGTCGTCGAATCCGGTCGCCGAGGCCGTCGCCTCGCTGATGCCCAGGGCCAGGCAGGAGCTCACCGAGCTGGTGGCCTTCAAATCGGTGGCGGACTTCGACCAGTTCCCCAGGAGCGAGAGCGAGGGCGCGGCACGCTGGGTCGCCGACGCGCTTGGCGCCGAGGGCTTCCAGGACGTGGCGCTGCTCGACACCCCGGACGGAACCCAGTCTGTGTACGGCTACCTGCCGGGCCCGGAGGGCGCCAGGACGGTACTGCTGTACGCGCACTACGACGTGCAGCCGCCGCTGGACGAGGCCGGCTGGACCACCCCGCCCTTCGAGCTGACGGAGCGCGACGGCCGCTGGTACGGGCGCGGCACGGCCGACTGCAAGGGCGGTGTCATCATGCACCTGCTCGCCCTGCGCGCGCTGAAGGCGAACGGCGGCGTGCCCGTGCACATCAAGGTCATCGCCGAGGGTTCGGAGGAACAGGGCACCGGCGGTCTCGAGCGGTACGCCGAGGCGCACCCGGAGCTCCTCGCCTCCGACGCCATCGTCATCGGCGACTCCGGCAACTTCCGGGTCGGTCTGCCGACGGCCACCTCGACACTGCGCGGTATGACGCTCGTCCGCGTCCGGGTCGACACGCTCGAAGGCAATCTGCACTCGGGCCAGTTCGGGGGAGCCGCGCCCGACGCGCTGGCCGCCCTGGTACGCGTACTGGACTCGCTGCGGGCCGAGGACGGTTCGACCACCGTCGACGGTCTGGTCTGCGAGACTCAGTGGGACGGTGTCGAGTACTCCGAGGAGCGCTTCCGCAAGGACGCCAAGGTGCTCGACGGCGTGGAGCTGATCGGCTCCGGCTCCGTCGCCGACCGGATCTGGGCGCGCCCCGCCGTGACCGTGCTGGGTATCGACTGCCCGCCGGTGGTCGGTGCGACTCCGTCGGTCCAGGCGAGCGCCCGTGCGCTGATCAGCCTGCGGGTGCCGCCGGGCGTGGACGCGGCCGAGGCGACCAAGCTGCTCGAGGCGCACCTGGCGGCGCGGACCCCGTGGGGTGCCCGGGTGCGTACCGAGCAGGTGGGGCAGGGGCAGGCGTTCCGGGCGGACACCACCAGCCCCGCGTACAAGGCGATGGCCGAGGCGATGGCGGTGGCCTACCCGGGCCAGGAGATGCGGTACGCGGGCCAGGGCGGGTCCATCCCGCTGTGCAACACCCTCGCCTCGCTCTACCCGCAGGCGGAGATCCTGCTCATCGGCCTGAGCGAGCCGGAGGCGCAGATCCACGCGGTCAACGAGAGCGTCTCCCCCGAGGAGTTGGAGCGTCTGTCGGTCGCGGAAGCGCTGTTCCTGCGCAACTACGCGGCGGGCTGACCCGATCCGGCGCCGGTCGCCGCGGAGGGCTCTCGCCACCGGGTGAGGGCCCTCCAGTGCCGCGGCGGGCATCGCTCGCGCCCTGAAGGGGCGCGGGGCCCTGTCGGTATGCGGCTCCGCCGCGCGGGCACGGCCGGCCACGACGAACCCGCAGATGATGGACCGCGATTCCCGCGGAGCGTTTAGGCTCGCGTCATGCAGCTCAACCGGAGCGGTTCGGAAGGGCCCGAGGCCGGTCGTCTCGCCGCTTACAGCGACGTCTCCACCTCTCTCGCGCTGCTCGGTGACGACGAGCTGGCCGAACTGGTGGCGACGGCCACGCCCCTGGGAGCCGGGATCGGCGGACGCAGTGCGCTGCTGTACGTCGACGAGGTTCCGGTCTTCGTGAAGCGGGTGCCGCTCACCGATCTGGAACGGCGGCCGGAGAACGTCCGGTCGACGGCCAATGTGTTCGGGCTGCCGCCGTTCTGTCAGTACGGCATCGGAGGCCCCGGGTTCGGTGCCTGGCGTGAGCTGGCCGTGCACACGATGACCACGAACTGGGTACTGGCGGGCCGCTTCGCCGGCTTTCCGCTGCTGCACCACTGGCGGGTGCTCCCGGACGCCCCGGCGCCCCTGCCCACGGAACTCGCCGACGTGGAGCAGGCCGTGGCCTACTGGGGCGGGGGCCCTCGGGTGCGCGAGCGGATCGAGGCCCTGCGCACGGCCTCGGCGAGCGTGACACTGTTCCTGGAGCACATGCCGTACACCCTGCACGACTGGCTCGGCGCGCGGATCGCGGCGGGCGAGGCGGAGACGGCGTGCGCCATGGTGGACCGGGAACTCATGCGCGTCGCCGACTTCCTTCAGTCCCAGGGGCTCCTCCACTTCGACGCCCACTTCGAGAACGTCCTGACCGACGGCCGGCATCTCTATCTCGCCGACTACGGTCTTGCCGTCTCCTCCCGTTTCCGGCTGTCGCCCGAGGAACGTGGGTTTCTCGGGCGACACCACGGCTACGATCACGCCTACGCCATCACCCACCTGGTGAAGTGGCTGGTGACCGCCTTGTACGGATACGGCAGAACGGAACGTGAGGCGTTCATCGCCGCGTGCGCCGAGGGCGTACGGCCCGAGGGCATCCCGCCCATCGCCGCCGGGCTCATCAGCCGGTACGCGCCGCTCGCCGCGATCATGGCGGACTTCAGCCGCCGGCTCCAGTGGGAGAGCCGGCGGACTCCGTACCCGTACGAGGAACTGCGGGACGCCTACAAGAGCTGCACCGTCTCCGCGTAGTGGCAGGCGACCGGGCTCCCGCCGCCCCGGTCGATCAGCTCCGGCACCTGCTCGACGCAGGCGGTGCGCTCGCTCTCGGTGAGCTGCTGGGCGAACTTGGGGCAGCGGGTGCGGAAGCGGCAGCCGCTGGGCGGGAGGATCGGGCTCGGTACGTCGCCCTGGACCGTGATCCGTTTCCGTGCCCTCTCCTTGCGCGGGTCGGGCAGCGGGATGGCCGAGACGAGTGCCTGGGTGTAGGGGTGGGCGGGCCGGGAGAAGAGGTCGCGTGCGGGGGCGACCTCGACGAGGCGCCCCAGGTACATGACGGCGACGCGCCCGGCCACATGCCGCATCACCGACAGGTCGTGTGCCACGAACAGGAAGGACAGTCCGAGTTCGCTCTGCAGGTCCATCAGCAGGTTCAGGACGCCCGCCTGGATCGAGACGTCCAGCGCGGACACCGGCTCGTCCAGGACGATCACCTTGGGGTGGAGGGCCAGCGCGCGTGCGATGCCGATGCGCTGGCGCTGCCCGCCGGAGAACTCATGGGCGAACCGGTTCCCGTGCTCGGGGTTGAGGCCCACCAGACGCAGCAGTTCGCGTACCTCGTCACGGGCGCCCGGACCGTAGCGGCCGTGGATACGCAGCGGCTCGGCGACGATGTCGTGCACCGACAGACGCGGGTCCAGGGAGGCGTACGGGTCCTGGAACACGATCTGCAACTCGCTGCGCAGCGGCCTCATCTGACGTCTACTCAGTTCGGTGAGTTCACGGCCGCGATAGCGGACCTGCCCTGAGGTCGCCTTCTCCAGGCCGAGCACGGTGCGTGAGACGGTGGTCTTGCCGGAGCCGGACTCACCCACCAGGCCGAGGGTTTCGTTCTCGAAGAGGTCGAAGGAGACTCCGCACACGGCGTGGACGTCGCCCACCCGTCTGCGGACGACGCCACGGGACATGACCGGGAAGTGCTTGACCAGGTCACGGACCTGGAGGACGGGTTCACCGGTGCCGCCGTGCCCGGCGAGCGGCGGCAGCGGCACGGCGTCCCGCACAGGAGCGGTCATTCGGAGTCCTCCTCGGGGTTCGGGGTGGATGTCGCCTCGGCGAACCGGGCCAGGGCCTCGGAGTCGGCGCCGGCCGCATCGAAGACCTGCTCGGCGCCGGTGTCGACGAGTTCGTCCGCGAAGTGACAGGCGCTGAGGTGGCCTTCCTGGCCGGTCGCCCGGAGCGGCGGCTCGTCGCTGTCGCAGACGTCTCTGCGCATCGGGCAGCGCGGCGCGAAGGGGCAGCCCGGCGGCATGTTCAGCAGCGAGGGCGGCGATCCGCCGATGGGGGTGAGCCGTGCCTCCTCACGGTCCAGCCGGGGCAGCGAGCCGAGGAGCCCGAGGGTGTACGGCATGCGCGGGGTGTAGAAGAGGTCCTCGACGGGGCCCGTCTCGACGATCCGGCCCGCGTACATCACCGCGACCCGGTCCGTGTGCCCGGCCACGACGCCAAGGTCGTGGGTGATGAGGACGAGGGCCGCGCCGGTCTCCGCGCGGGCGGTCTCCAGCGCGTCCAGGATCTGGGCCTGAACGGTCACGTCGAGGGCGGTGGTCGGCTCGTCGGCGATGATCACGTCAGGGTCGTTGGCCATGGCGATGGCGATGACGACGCGCTGCCGCATGCCGCCGGACAGTTCGTGCGGATAGCTGTCGACGCGGCGCTCGGGGCTGGGGATGCCGACCGTGCCCAGGAGATCGATTGCCCGCGTGCGGACGTCGCGGTTCTTCAGGCCCGGGTTGTGCCGCTGGAGGGTCTCGGCTATCTGGTAGCCGACCGTGTAGACGGGGTTGAGGGAGGTCATCGGGTCCTGGAAGATCATCGCGATGCCGCTGCCGCGGATGTCCGACATCCTCGCGTCGGACATCCCGAGCAGTTCCGTGCCCTCGAACCGCACCGAGCCACGCACTCTCGCGCTCGTCGGCAGCAGCCCCATCACGGCCATGGCGGTGACGGACTTCCCCGATCCGGACTCGCCGACGATGCCGAGCGACTCGCCCCGGCCGAGGCTGTACCCGACGCCGCGCACGGCCCGTACCGTTCCGTCCTCGGTGGGGAACTCCACGCCGAGACCGTCGACTTCGAGTACGGCGTCGGTGGCGCTGCCGGCCCGCACGCCCTCACTGCTCGTGGTCGTCACTGTCGTACCCTTTGCTGCCGGGGGTCGAAGGCGTCGCGCAGCCCGTCACCGATGAAGTTGATGGTCAGGGCGATCGCGATGATGAAAGCGCCGGGGATGTAGAAGAGCCAGGGCCGGGTGTCGACCGCCGTCTGCGCCTGGGCGACGAGCAGCCCGAGGGACGTGTCGGGCGGCTGGACGCCGAAGCCGAGGAACGACAGTGCGGTCTCGGTGAGGATGCCGGTGGCCACCAAGATCGTCGCGTTGACGATGATGGGGCCGAGCGAGTTCGGCAGCAGATGCCCGAAGATGATCCGGGTATCGGAGGCGCCCAGCGCCCGGGCCGCCTCCACGAACTCCTTCTCACGCAGCGACAGCACGGTGGAGCGGACGATACGGGAGACGTACGCCCAGGTCAGCCCTGCGACGACGACCGCGATCCAGTACCAGGAGCCGCCGCTTCGCGAGGAGATGACCAGCGCGATGGCGAACAGGGGCAGCGTCAGGACGAGGTCGGCGATGCGCATCATGATCGAGTCGACGATGCCGCGGTAGAAGCCCGCGATGGCACCCCACACCGCGCCGAGCACGGTGGATCCGAGCGCGATCAGGATGGCGACCTTGAGCGAGGTCTGAGTGCCGCGCATCACCTGGGCGTAGGCGTCGTATCCGGAGGAGTCGGTGCCGAACGGGTGCTTGGCGGAGGGGGCCTGGGAGTTGTCGGGCGTGTACTTCTGGTACGAGTAGTGCCACAAGTACGGGCCGATGAACGCCCACAGCACGATCAGCACGAAGACGACCAGGCTGATCATGGCTGCCCGGTGCCGTACGAAGCGGCGCAGGACCATCTGGGTCTGGCTGCGCTGCTTTACGGTGAACTCATGCTCGGCGCGCGGCACTTCGGTGCCCGCGGACCCGGGTGCCTTGGTGTCACTCATAACGGATCCTCGGGTCGAGTACGGCGTAGAGCAGATCGGCGATGAGGTTGAACGCGATGACGATCACGGCGGAGAGCAGCAGCCAGGCCATGGTCCGGTAGACGTCGAGCGTCGTGGCCGCCTGCACGAGCATCTCGCCCAGGCCGTGCCACTGGAAGATCGTCTCGGTGATCACCGCTCCGCCGAGGATGATGGCGACGTCGAGCGACGTGACGGTGGCGAGCGGGATCAGGGCGGTGCGCAGGGCGTGCCGCACCATGACCTTGCCGCGGCGCAGCCCCTTGGCGCGGGCGAGCCGGACGTAGTCGCTGCCCAGGACCTCGAGCATGGACGCACGGGTGAAACGGGTCCAGGAGGCGAAGGAGACCAGGGCGAGGGTGATGGTGGGCAGGATCAGATGCCCGATGCGGTCGCTGATCTCGTTCCAGGTGGTGTCGACGTCGAGATAGGTCGACTTCTCACCGATCGTGCCGAGGAACTGGCTGCCGGTGCTCTGGTTGGTCCAGATCCCGGCTTGCTTGAGCAGGACGGCGAACCAGAAGACCGGCATGGCGAGAAACAGGAAGCCGACGAAGGTGATCACGTAGTCGCCGACGGAGTACTGGCGGATCGCGCTGTACACCCCGCACACCACGGCCAGCAGCAGGGCGATGACCATCGCCGCGGCGACCAGGGTGACCGTGACCCGGAAGCGGGTGAACAGATCGTGGCCGATGTTCAGGTTGGGTTGCACGGAGGGCCCGAAGTCGCCGTGCAGGACCCCGGTGATCCAGTTCCAGTAGCGATCGGCGACCGGCTGGTCGGCGTGGATGTGCCGGGCGAACGCGGTGACGGCGGCCTTGCTCGGAGCGGGCTGCCGTGAGGTGGCGAAGTTGGCCACGGGGTCGCCGGAGTTGACGACCACGAGGAACACGACGAACGTCGAGACGATCAGGACGGGTATGGAGACGAGGAGGCGGCGCACTGTGTAGGCAAGCATGCGGTCTTCTCTCGGGGCCGACTGGATGTGGGTTGTCATCCGGCCGCGGCTTCGGCCCGGCCCGGCCCCGGGATTGCCGGGGCCGGGCGCGGGGTACGTGGGAGCGTACGGGCGGATTACGTCGAGCGGGGTGCTACTTCTTCAGGCCCCACTCACCGACGTTGTACGGCGGACCCACGTTTGTGGCGTTGTCCCGCATGTTCACGAACCGCTTCTGCACCGCCAGGAACGTCGGCTTCTGGTACAGCGGCAGGACGTAGGCGTCCTTCACCATCAGCGTGTCCGCCTGGTTCAGCAGGTTCGCGGCCTTGGCCGCGTCCGTCTCACCGATGGCCTGGGCGATCAGGGAGTCGACCTGCTTGTTGCTGTAGCCGCCGTAGTTGCCGCCGCTTCCGGTGGTCCATGTCCCCTGGGCGTTGCTGGTCGGGAAGGGGGACGCCACCCAGGCGAAGACGATGATGTCGTACTGGTGCCCGGCGAGTACCGTGCCGAGGTCGGCGGCGCCGATCGGCTTGATGGTGATCTTGATGCCCAGGCTCGCCAGGTCGCTCTGCAGGATCTGGCACTCGCTCTGCCGGATCTGGTTGCCGGTGGTGTAGCGGCAGTTGAAGGGGCCGACGGCCTTGCCGTCGGGCGTCTTCAGTGACGTGCCGACTCCGGTGAACTTCGCGTCGGTCAGGTACTGCTTGGCCTTGGTGAGATCACCGGACCCCTGGCCGGAGGCGGTGACCAGGTCCTGGTAACCGGCCTGTCCGGGAACGAAGTTGTGGTTGCCGAGCTGCTTCACGTTCGGGTCGAACTGGCCGACCGTCTTGGCCATGATGTCCTTGATGCTGATGGCCGTGAACATCGCCTGCCGCAGCGCCGTGTACTTGCCGATCACGGGGTTGTGCAGGTTGAGGTCGAAGTGCTCCCAGGTCAGTCCGCTGCCGATGGAGTACGTGACGTCGGGGATGTCCTTGACCTGGTTGACCAGGTCCACCTCGGGCTGCGGGTAGATCCCCTGGACCTCGTTGTTCTTCAGCGCGATCGGTTCCTGCGTGGCATCGGTGATCACCTTGAAGATCAGCCGCTGCAGGGTCGCCTTCCGCGCTCCCCACCACTTGGGGTCGGGTACGAAGGTGGCGTGGTCGTTGTCCGCCCACTCCTGCATCTTGTAAGGGCCCGCGGTCGCGTACTTGCTGGGTGGGTTCTTCTGGAAGTACTGCCAGCCCGCGGTCATCTGAGCGGCCGTCATATGCGCCGCGTCGCCCGCCGTGGCGCCGGACACCTTCTCGGCGACATGCGCCGGGAACAGCGGGTAGCCCGCCCCGAACAGCCCCTTC
Organism: Streptomyces sp. NPDC047022; assembly: GCF_040644155.1. Taxonomy (NCBI): domain Bacteria; kingdom Bacillati; phylum Actinomycetota; class Actinomycetes; order Kitasatosporales; family Streptomycetaceae; genus Streptomyces; species Streptomyces sp. NPDC047022. Next base: position 103,621 of record NZ_JBEYVV010000005.1, read on the forward strand.
CAGTCCGAGTAGGGCTTGCTCATCACCATGGTGACGGTCTTGCCGCCGTCGGAGGCCGTGATCGACTTGATGCGGTCGTAACCGGCCGTGCTCGCCGGCAGACAGCCCTTGGTCTGCGTGGAGTCACTGGCCGGAGGCGGCGGACAGTCCTTGCCGTTGTTGGTGCGCCAGTAGTAGATGAAGTCGTCGGCGCTGACCGGAGTCCCGTCGTTCCACGACGCCTTCGGGTTGATCTTGTAGACGACGGTCTGCGGGCTGGCGCTGGTCTGCGTCGCCGAGGTGACCAGGTCCGTGTTGAGCTTGACCGAGAAGTCGGGCTGGGGGACGAACACCGAGGGCAGTACGACACCGAGGGCTTCGCCGTTCTCGAAGGTGTTGCCGTTGGTGTCCTGCGTGTTCCACTGCTGGATGTTCTTCTCCAGCGTGTAGGTGAACGTGCCGCCCGATCTGGTGTCGGCCGAGTTGCACGTGTTGGCCTTGCCCTGGGTGCTGCACGACGTGAGCCCGGCCGAGCCGTTCTTGTCGGAGCCGCCCCCGCCACTGCCGCCGCTGCTGCAGGCAGCAAGGACCAGGGTCAGTCCTGCGGCGAGTGTGAGGCCCCGGGTAAGGGCCGAGGGTTGTGCGCGCATGTCCCTCCTTCGGCCGGCGGTGAGTCCGGCATGTCTGGGCGGCCCGCTGCCGCCAGAGAGATGAGCTGCGGCAACAAGGTAGAGGGATCAGAGCTGTTCGGGACTTTACCGATTCATACCGGGATGGCGTCGGTTAGGCCTCGTTTCTCTCTCGGAACCATCCGTGCCGCGCAAAGACTGCCGGTGAGAGGCATGACACACTCACTGTCGACCCCACGCGGTGGCCGGCACCACGGGAGACTCAGCCGACCGGTACACCCGCCTCCAGATAGATCGCCGCGCCGCGTTCGCGTGCCCGCAGCGCCCAGCGCAGCCGCTCGTAGCGCACGGGCGGCAGCAGTTCGGCCGCCTCGCTCTCCGTGACGAACCGCCAGCCGCGCAACTCGGGCCCTGGCAGCAGGAGACGGCCGGCCGCCGCGTCGTCGAGGAGACCTCCGTCGAAGAGGAGACGCAGCCCGCCATAGCGAGGAGGCGCCGGAGGCTCCCAGTCCACGACCAGCAACCGGGGGACCTCTTCGAGCACGATCCCGGTCTCCTCGGCGACCTCCCTCATGCCGGCGCGAGCCGGGGCTTCTCCGGGCTCGACGACGCCACCGGGGAATTCCCAACCCGCCTTGTAGGTCGGGTCCACGAGCAGCACCCGGTCCTGCGCGTCGAAGAGGAGCACGCCCGCGGCGAGTGTCTCGGCGGTCGGCTCAGGGGTCTGCACGATGTCGCACACGGGAGCGGCGTCGGTCCGGACGGCCTCCGCTATCCGCGCGGCGGCCTCGTACGGGCTGAGGGCGCTGGTGTCGACGAGGTGCGCGTCGGCGGTGAGCCAGGAGGCGAGCGCGGCACGGTAGGGCTCGATGTGGTCGTACGACCACTGGCGGATCCGGATCTCACCGTCGGGCAGGTCGGGCGGAACCTCGCGGTGGGCTATGCGCTCGCGCAGGATCGTTTCGGCCGGGGCGAGAAGGACATGGCGTACGGAAACACGACGGGCGGCGAGCGCGCCGAAGATCTCGTCGCGGTATTCCTGGCGCAGCAGGGTCATCGGAATCACGAGGACACCGCCGAGTTCGGCGAGCATCGCGGCCGCGGTGTCGATCACGAGCCGCCGCCAGATCGGCAGGTCCTGGAAGTCGCCGACCTCGGCGAGGCGCTTGGGCGGCAGCAGGTGCGGGAGTGCTCCGCCGATCACCTCGGGGTCGAAGAGCGTGCTGTTCGGGATCAGCTCGATCAGTTCCCGTGCGGTGGTGGTCTTCCCCGCACCGAACGCGCCGTTGATCCAGACGACGGTCACGGACTCCCCCTCTTCTGTTTGGCCCCCTGTGGCTTGCCCGCTCCACCCTGCCACGGAAACCCGGCGCTGATGAGGGCACGTCCGCCGTACAGCGCGGCACCGGCGCCCCGTAACGGCGAGGCACCGGCGCCGCGGTGAGTCCGGTCAGCCGTTCCGCCCCGGGGCCTCCCCGTCCGTGCCGGCGCCGTCGTCACCGAGGGCGTGGTCGACCGCGCTCAGCGAGTCCTTGACGTTGAGGTCGCCGTGGACCTCGTGGTCAGCGGCATGGGACGGAGTGAGAGCCGCCACGACGAATCCGGTGGCGAGGGAGGCGATGGCGAGCATGCTGCGCTTCTTCATACCCTGCTCAACTGCACAACGGCACAGGGGTCACGCACCCGCTCTCGTTCCTGCCACACGCCATCACGAGAAGCGCTGTCGCGGTGAGTTCATGCGCCGCCGGCAGATCGGTAGGCGCCGCCCGGCGCGGTACCGGGCCAGGACCGTGCCCGGCGCCCCTGCGGGCGATCTCCGGCCTGACACCGGGCACCGGGACCGTACGGCGGTACCTGTCGTCATCACCGTCGCGTTCGGGCCGCCGGAGCGAAGGCGCCGAGGGCCGTCCTCCGCTGAGGGGCGGCCCACTTGTCCTGGATGTCCTAGACGGTCGCCGGTACCGGTACGGGCTCGCTGAGCTCCGCGAGCCGCTTGATCAGGCGCCTCAGCATCAGCAGCGGGATCACCCCGAAGACGCCGAAGGACATGTCGATGACCGTCCACCAGAAGGGGATGCCCCTGACCGGACCGCAGATCAGGGCCAGCGGGATGATGCCGGCGCACGCGATCATGCCGAATTCGATGACCCAGATGTTGCGCACCGGGTCGCGGTAAGGGCCGTAGAAGGCGACGGCGATGACGAGATGGGCGAAGGCCAGCCAGTCGGTGCCGTACAACAGGAAGGGGTAGTCCGCGTCGGCGGTGTCGAGTCCGTGCCGGACCCGCGCGATCCACTTCAGCAGCCCGGGGAAGGCATCGGCGACGGGCGATGCCCAGGAGGTCAGCGCACTGTGCACGACGTGCAGTTCGGTGACGAGAGGAAAGGCGGTCAGCCCGCTCAGTACCAGGCCCACGATGAAGACGACCAGCCACACGCGTATGCGGCGCAGAAGCGCTCTTCGCTCACTCATGTCCGCACAGTACGCCCGTGTTTACCGACCCTTTGCCCTGACCCCCTGCCACTTGCGCGCGAGGGCCTGGGAGATGATGGGGAGCGTCTGCGGCGATCGCCGGTCAAGGCCACCATGCGCCCGGCGACGGTGAATTCGCGCTCGCCGACCGACTGCGCGCCACCGTGACGGGACGCGTGCCGTCGGGACGAGTACCGGTTGCCCCGACAGTCGAGGTCGGCCCCGTCGCGACGCCCGGCACACCCCCCGAGGACGACGGGCCCATCGGGAGGGTTCGGGTGGCAGGACCGTATCGGCACGGCGGTCCGGGTTCGGACCGCTGGGCCGTCGCCGGTGCAGCCGACGCGGCGTGGGACGGCCGAACTCGCAGGCGGAACGCCCCCGCAACCGATCAGGTGGCGGCACCCACCGCCGCCGCGCTCTCGCGGCGGCGCAGGGCCGCGGCGGCCGCGCCCACGAGGCCCGCGTCCGTGCCCATCAGCGCGGGGGCCACGGTCAGGCGCCGCACGAAGGACAACGTGGCGTATCCGGCCAGGGCCTTGCGCAGCGGGGTGAACAGGACGTCCCCGGCCTTGCCCACTCCCCCGCCGATCACCGCGATGTCGATCTCGACGAGTGTCGCGGTCGCGGCGATTCCGGCGGCCAGCGCCTGCGCGGCCCGCTCGAAGGAAGCCACCGCCACCGGGTCGCCCGCCCGGGCGGCGGCGGCCACGGCGGCGGCCGAGGCATCCCCGTCCGGGCCCGGCCGCCAGCCGCCCTCCAGGGCGCGGCGCGCGATGTTCGGGCCACTCGCGATGCGCTCCACGCAGCCGCGCGAACCGCACGGGCAGGGATCGCCGTCGAGGTCGACGCTGATGTGCCCGATGTGGCCCGCGTTGCCCGTGGGCCCCGGGTGCAGTCGGCCGCCGAGGACCAGACCGCCCCCGACGCCCGTCGACACCACCATGCACAGCGCGTTGTCGTGGCCACGGGCCGCGCCCTGCCAGTGCTCCGCGGCCGTGATGGCCACTCCGTCGCCGATCAGCTCGACCGGCAGTCCGCCGGCCACGTCCCGGACCCGCTCGACCAGCGGGTAGCCACGCCAGCCGGGTACGTTGACCGGGCTCACCGTGCCCGCGGAGGCATCCACCGGACCCGCGCTGCCGATACCGACGGCTTCCGCCCTGCCCCACAGCGCGGAGGCGGTGAGCTCCCCCATGACCTCCTCGACGGCCCCCATCACGGTGTCGCCGTCCTCCTGCGCAGGTGTGGCACGCTGTGCGCGCAGCAGGATCCGGCCGTGGCCGTCCACCAGCGCTCCGGCGATCTTGGTGCCGCCGATGTCGAGCGCTGCCACGAGGTCGGTGTGCATCAGTGTCAGATCTCCCCATGCTTCCAGTGGTTCGGTCGTGCCGGCCCGGGGAACCGCGGCCCGCCGCCGCGGTTCTGGTGAGGCGTCCTGACGCCGCGAAGATCCGCGAGCAACCCCCTGGGGCAGGAGGGCGGCCCCTGGGGAAGGCACAGGCCGGAGATTGCTATGAACAGTCTCTCTTGCATCTGACAACGTTGTCCAGGCTCTATGCTCGACGCCACATCCTCATACATCCCCATGGGCCGACGCACCCCCCGTGGACAACAGGACAGGACAGCGCATCGTGCCCGAGACCGCCCACCGACCCGAGAACCGCTACGGCAATCGTCCGACCATGAAGGACGTCGCGGCACGGGCCGGAGTGGGCCTGAAAACGGTCTCACGTGTCGTCAACGGCGAGCCCGGGGTGACTCCGGACACCGAGCGCCGCGTCCAGGACGCGATCGAGGCGCTGGGCTTTCGCCGCAACGACAGCGCGCGCGTGCTGCGCAAGGGCCGCACGGCGAGCATCGGACTCGTCCTGGAGGACCTCGCCGACCCGTTCTACGGGCCGCTGAGCCGCGCGGTCGAGGAGGTCGCCCGGGCACACGGCGCCCTGCTGATCAACGGCTCGAGCGCGGAGGACCCGGACCGCGAACAGGAGCTGGCACTGGCGCTGTGCGCGCGCCGGGTGGACGGACTGGTCATCATTCCGGCCGGAGACGACCACCGCTATCTGGAGCCGGAGATGAGGGCCGGTGTCGCCACGGTGTTCGTGGACCGCCCGGCCGGGCGGATCGACGCCGACGTGGTGCTGTCCGACAACTTCGGCGGCGCCCGCGACGGGGTCGCGCACCTCATCGCGCACGGCCATCGCCGGATCGGGTTCATCGGCGACATGCCCCGCATCCACACCGCGGCCGAGCGGCTGCGCGGGTACCGGACGGCGATGGAGGACGCGGGCATAACCGTCGAGGAATCCTGGATGTCCCTCGGCGTCACGGACCCCGAGCGGGTGCGCCGCGCCGCGGAGACGATGCTGTCGGGCCCCGACCCCGTCACCGCGGTCTTCGCGGGCAACAACCGTGTGACGGTCACCGTCGTCCGCGTCCTCACCGAGCACAGCCGCCCGGTCGCCCTCGTCGGTTTCGACGACTTCGAACTGGCCGACCTGCTCACGCCCGGCGTCACGGTGGTCGCCCAGGACGCCGCCGCCCTCGGCCGCACGGCCGCCGAACGGCTCTTCCGCCAGCTCGACGGCACGCTGCTGACCCCCGAGCGCATCGAACTGCCGACCAGGCTGATCACCCGGGGCTCCGGGGAACTGCCGCCGGCCGGCTGACGGACCGCCGCTCCGCGGGGCGCACGGCGGGTTCGCCGACCGGACGGGTTCGCCGGCCGTGCGAGCTTGCCGGCCGGGCGAGCTCGACGGCGTTGCGGCACCATGGCCCGCTTGCCCGAACCAGCCCGTGCCCCGCGCTCCCCAGGGCCCTACGGACGCTCCCGCTTCCCCGATACCGTCAGGTCAGCCCGCCTCGGTGCCGCGTAGCCCTCCAGGTCCGCCCGGGTCAGGCCGGTGGCCCTCGCGACCTCCGCGATGTCCAGCGCACCGCAGTCCAGCCCCCGCAGCAGATAGCCGCTGAGCGCCTTGGCGGTCGCGGGCTCGTCCATCACATCGCCGCCGGTGCGGTTGGCGTAGCGGGTCAGGCGTGCAGCGGCCTGTTCGAATCCCTCGCGGTAGAAGGCGAAGACGGCGGCGTAGCGGGTCGGGAGGTGGCCGGGGTGCATGTCCCAGCCCTGGTAGTAGGCGCGGGCCAGGGCCCTCCGGGTCAGCCCGTAGTGCAGCCGCCAGGCGTCGTGGACCTTCTCGGCAGGGCCGACCGGCAGGACGTTGGTCGAGCCGTCGGAGACCCGCACACCGGTGCCCGCCGCCGCGACCTGCATGATCGCCTTCGCGTGGTCGGCGGCCGGATGGTCAGAGGCCTGGTGGGCGGCGGAGACGCCGAGGCAAGCGCTGTAGTCGAAGGTGCCGTAGTGCAGGCCGGTCGCCCTGCCCTGAGCGGCCTGGATCATTCGGGCGACCGTCGCGGTGCCGTCGGTGGCGAGGATGGCCTGGCTGGTCTCGATCTGGATCTCGAACCCGATCCGCCCCGGCGCGAGCCCGTGCGCCTTCTCGAACTCCTCCAGCAGCCGGACCATGGCCGTGACCTGTCCGGTGTAGGTGACCTTGGGCAGGGTGAGGACGAGCCCGTCCGGCAGTCCGCCGGCCTCCATCAAACCCGTCAGGAAGACGTCGAGCGTGCGGATGCCCCGGTGGCGCACCGCGGCCTCCATGCACTTCATGCGGATGCCCATGTACGGGGCGCCGGTGCCGTTCACGTACGCCTCCGACACCAGCCGGGCCGCGCGGGCGGCCGTCTCGTCCTCCTCGGCGTCCGGGCGCGGCCCGTAACCGTCCTCGAAGTCGACACGCAGGTCTTCGACCGGTTCGCGTTCGAGCTTCGCCCGCACACGGTCGTGGACGGGTTCGGCGAGTTCGTCGGCCAGACCCAGGACAGCGGCCAGGGAGGCGGCGTCCGGGGCGTGTTCGTCGAGGGCGGCGAGGGCCTGGTCGCCCCAGGACCGGATGGTGCCGGCGGTGAAGAGGTCGCCCGGGACGTAGACGGTGTGGGCAGGCTGACGGGTGCCGGGGTCACCGGGGTAGCGGCGCTCCAGTTCGCGGTCGACCGGCTCGAGCGAGGTGTCGATCTCCTCGGTGACGGCGTCCGCGAGGCTCGTCGCCACCCTCTCCTGCCGGTCCTGCGTCATCCCGCGCCCTCCCGCTCTCCACTTCGTCCGCTGTGTCCACTCTGTGCGCTCTTTACGCTCTCCGCGCCCCGTGGACGACAAGCGGAATCAACAATCTGTTGAACGAAGCTATCTGCGGTTCTCGCCGATGGTCAACACTCTCGCGCGCGGGGCGCGTCCTACGACGCTGCGGCCATGCCACCGCAACGGCGCGCGGCAACGGCGAAGCCCCCGCGACCGCACGGATGACGGTCGCGGGGGCTTCGTAGCCGTACGGCAGATCAGCCCTTGCGGGACTTGACCTCTTCGGTCAGCTGCGGGACGACGTCGAAGAGGTCGCCCACCACGCCGTAGTCGACCAGGTCGAAGATCGGCGCCTCGGCGTCCTTGTTGATCGCCACGATCGTCTTCGAGGTCTGCATACCGGCGCGGTGCTGGATCGCGCCCGAGATGCCGGAGGCGATGTACAGCTGCGGGGACACGCTCTTGCCGGTCTGGCCGACCTGGTTGGTGTGCGGGTACCAGCCGGCGTCGACGGCGGCACGCGAGGCACCGACGGCCGCGCCGAGCGAGTCGGCGAGCGCCTCGATGATCGCGAAGTTCTCCGCACCGTTGACACCGCGGCCACCGGAGACGACGATCGCGGCCTCGGTGAGCTCCGGGCGGCCGGTCGACTCACGCGGCGTACGGGCGGTGACCTTCGTGCCGGTCGCCTTGTCGGAGAAGGACACCGACAGCGCCTCGACCGTGCCCGCGGCCGGGGCGGCCTCCACCGCGGCCGAGTTGGGCTTGACCGTGATGACCGGGGTGCCCTTGGAGACACGGGACTTGGTGGTGAAGGAGGCGGCGAAGGCCGACTGCGTGGCCACCGGGCCCTCGGCACCGGCCTCGAGGTCGACGGCGTCGGTGATGATGCCGGAACCGATGCGGACCGCGAGACGGGCGGCGATCTCCTTGCCCTCGGCGGAGGACGGCACCAGGACGGCGGCCGGGGACACCTGCTCGTAGGCGGCCTGCAGCGCTTCCACCTTCGGGACGACCAGGTACTGGGCGTACTCCGGCGCGTCGTGCGTGAGGACCTTCACGGCACCGTGCTCGGCGAGCGCGGCGGCGGTGTTCTCCGCACCGGCGCCGAGGGCGAGGGCGACCGGCTCGCCGATGCGGCGGGCCAGGGTGAGCAGCTCCAGGGTGGGCTTGCGGACGGCACCGTCCACGTGGTCGACGTAGACGAGAACTTCAGCCATGGGAATGGATCTCCTTGCGGATTGCGAAGTCTGAGAGGCGGTCAGGCTGATGAGCCTTAGATGAACTTCTGGCTCGCGAGGAACTCAGCGAGCTGCTTGCCGCCCTCGCCCTCGTCCTTGACGATCGTGCCCGCGGTACGCGCCGGACGCGCGGCGGCGGACTCGACCTTGGTCCAGGCACCCTCGAGACCGATCTCCTCGGCCTCGATGTCCAGGTCGGACAGGTCCCAGGACTCCACCGGCTTCTTCTTGGCAGCCATGATGCCCTTGAAGGAGGGGTAACGCGCCTCACCCGACTGGTCGGTCACGGAGACGACTGCGGGCAGCTGCGCCTCCAGCTGCTCGGAGGCGGAGTCGCCGTCGCGGCGGCCCTTGACGACGCCGTCCTCGACGGAGACCTCGGACAGCAGGGTGACCTGCGGGACGCCCAGGCGCTCGGCCAGCAGGGCGGGAACCACACCGGCGGTGCCGTCGGTGGACGCCATGCCGGAGATCACCAGGTCGTACCCGGCCTTCTCGACGGCCTTGGCGAGCACCAGCGAGGTGCCGATGATGTCCGTGCCGTGCAGGTCGTCGTCCTCGACGTGGATCGCCTTGTCGGCGCCCATCGAAAGGGCCTTGCGCAGCGCGTCCTTGGCATCCTCCGGGCCCACCGTCAGTACGGTGACCTCGGCGTCGTCAGCGTTCTCCGCGATCTGCAGCGCCTGCTCGACCGCGTACTCGTCGAGCTCGGAGAGCAGACCGTCCACGTCGTCCCGGTCGACGGTCAGGTCATCGGCGAAGTGCCGGTCGCCAGTGGCGTCGGGCACGTACTTCACAGTGACAACGATCCTCAAGCTCACGCCGGCTCTCCTACTGCATCGTCATTTCTTGGCTGCCTGCTTGCAGGCAGCATAGGCGCCTGAAGCGGCCGATCCCGTTCGGGGCGACCCCGCGCTCCGAACGAAATATTACTCGCCAGTACACCCAGTGCTTGCCCGCTAAGCAAGCGCTTTGAACTGTGACCTTGACAACGCTGCGTAACCAGTCGCGTCCCGCCAGGACTCGGGAGGCGGGGCAGGTCAGTCGCGCAGCGTGTTGAAGCGCCCCTGGTGGTACAGCAGCGGGCGCCCCTCTCCGGAGGAATCACCGTGGACGACACCGGCGAGGACGATGCGGTGGTCCCCCGCGGGCACCCGTGCCACCACCCGGCACACGAGCCAGGCGAGCACGCCCTCCAGGACGGGTACGCCCTCGGGACCCTCGCGCCAGACCGTGGGCGGGCCGAAGCGGTCCGCGCCGCTCCTGGCGAAGGTGCCGGCCAGCGCCTCCTGGTGCTCGCCGAGTATGTGCACGCCGACGTGGCCGGCCTCGGAGACGGCGGGCCAGCTGGAGGCGCCGGTACCGATACCGAAGGAGAGCAGCGGGGGCTCGGCCGAGACGGAGGTGAGGGAGGTGGCGGTGAATCCGACCGGTCCGCCGTCCCCCTGCGCCGTGATCACGGCGACTCCCGCGGCGTGCCGCCGGAAGACGGAGCGCAGGAGACCGGGGGAAGCGAGCGAGCGGGCGCCTAGGCCGGGCGTGGCCGTCATGGAATTGTCCTTCTGCGAGAGGTGGCGTGGAGATCCCTGCGCGCGGACGAAGCCGGGCGAGGGAGAAGGTCCGTGGCTGCTCAACAGGCCGGACAGCTCGCGCCGGCGGTGCGGGCCAGGTCCACGTGGACACGCTCGAAGAGAAGGAGTTCCGGGGGCATACGGTCAGGTTGACGATAGGTGGTGGCCACAGTCAAGTGCGTACCGGGAACTGGGATATACGTCATCAACCGGCTCACGCCCGGTCCGGTCGGGTTTTCGTCAGACCACTTCCCCGAGTGCGGCGATGACGTCGGCCGTACGGGGCCGGCCCGCCGCCCGCCGCACGATCCGCCCCTCCGCGTCCAGGACGAGTACGGTCGGCGTCCTGACGACGTCCAGCGCGCGGACGAGTTCGAGCCGCTGTTCGGCGTCGATCTCCACATGGGCGACACCGGGCACCATCGCCGCGACCTCGGTGAGGATCCGCCGGGTCGCCCGGCACGGGGCGCAGAAGGCGCTGGAGAACTGGACCAGCGTCGCTCGTTCGCCGAGCACCTGGCCCAACTCGGCCACGCCGAGCCGCTGTCCGTCGCTCCGTCCGCGCATGCCCACTCTCCGCACTCTCCCGCTCCGCCACCGGCCGTCTTCCGCACCAGCGTTCACCGGACCGCGATGATTCCCCGCCGCCGCCCCCGCGGCGCAAGGGCGCACTCGGGTGACGTGACGAGGATCTCGCCACTCGGGGGCACCAGGACTGGCCCCGCGTCCGTTCTTCGGGCACGATCTGCGACAGGCCGTAAACCTACGGCAGCGTAACTTTCGCCGGGAAGCCCTTTCCAGGCAGAGAGAAGGGTCCACCCCGTCCATGGCTGAGCTTGTCTACCGTCCCGTCGTCGGTCTCGCCCTCACTATGTTCAAAGCATGGGACCTGAAGATCGACTGCAAGGGCTCGGAGAACATTCCACGCTCGGGCGGTGCGGTGCTGGTGAGCAACCACATCAGCTATCTGGACTTCATCTTCAACGGCTTCGCGGCGCTCCCCCAAAAGCGCCTGGTGCGCTTCATGGCGAAGGAGTCCGTGTTCCGGCACAAGGTCTCCGGCCCGCTGATGCGCGCCATGAAGCACATCCCGGTGGACCGCAAGCAGGGTGAGGCGGCGTACGCGCACGCGCTGGACTCGCTGAAGTCGGGAGAGATCATCGGCGTCTTCCCGGAGGCCACCATCTCCCAGTCCTTCACCCTCAAGGGCTTCAAGTCGGGTGCCGTGCGTCTGGCCCAGGAGGCCGGGGTCCCGCTGATCCCGATGTCCGTGTGGGGCACCCAGCGCCTGTGGACCAAGGGTCACCCGCGCAACTTCAAGCGCAGCCACATCCCGGTCACGATCCGGGTCGGCGAGGCGTTCGAGGCTCCCCGGGAGACGTACGCGGGAGCGCTCACCCGCCAGCTGCGCGAGCGGGTGCAGGAGCTCCTGGAGGCGGCGCAGCGCGCCTACCCCGTGCGCCCCAAGGGTCCGGACGACACCTGGTGGATGCCCGCCCACCTCGGCGGCACCGCGCCCACGCCGGAGCAGCTCGCGGCCGAGGCCCGCTGACGCGCGGTTCAGACGGGGGCGTGGACGGTGATCCGCGCCCCGGGGCTGAACTTCTCCAGCAGTTCGGCGAGTTCCGCACCGGCCTGCTCGACGTCGGCCACCGGCATCGGGGACAGGCTTTCCAGCAGGAAGATCGCCGAGGTGGACTCTTCCGTGAGCCGGGTGCGCGGCCCCTGGCGCCAGTTCCAGCGGCGGCACGTGACACCGGCGTCGTCGCGCCAGACCACTTCCCCGGGGTCCGGGCGTTCGACGGTGGCCTCTCCCCCGGCGACGGTCACGAACTCCTCCTCGCCCGTGGCCCGTACGAGCCTCATGGCGCCCTGGATGAGGTCGAGGTCCTCACCGCCGACCGGGACGAGATGGGCCACGCTGATGGCGTTGTAGACGTCGACGAGGGCGTTGATCCGGGGCAGACCCGCATCCGACAGGGCCCGCTTCGCCAGCGCCTCGGCCGAGTTGCGGGTGCGGGACGGCTTGGCGCCGAAGTCCGTGTACGCCGCACGCCAGGCCGCCATATGCGGATCCTCGTGCGGCGCGCGGCCGTCGAGACGTGCCGCGAGCCGGCGGGAAGCATCGTCGAGCAGGGCCGAAGTGCCGTCGGTGCTGGGGCAGTTGACAAGACCGCGCGCCTCGATCGCGACATACGTGAAACCGGGCGCGAGAGCGCGCACCTCGTCGGACACGGTCAGGGTGAAGGTCATGGCCTGCCTCGGAGTGCGGTGGGGAGCGTCTTCCAGAGCGTCCGCCGGTCGGGCGCGGCTTTGAGGGCACTGAGCACAACCGGGTGAGGTTCACTGTACAGGACCGGGTAGTCCTCTTCACTGGACTTCTTGTCGGGGATCCACGCCAGTCGCTCACCCTCGAGGGAGAACCGGGCATCGATGCCCGGCTTGTTGCCGCGGGGGTCCTGCCGATGCCATGCGCCATCGAACCGTACGGCGACAAGGCCATGGACGACGTGACCGCCGTCGTCGTCCCGCAGCCGCTGGTAGCACAGCGCCACCGGAATGCCCTCGGCGCGCAGCAGGGCGGCGAGGGCGTGCGCCTTGGCGTGACAGATGCCGGTGCGCTGCCCGAGTACATCGGAGGCCCGCCAGGTCACACGCGGGTCGCCGCTGTCGGCGGAGTGCGCGACGGCGTCGCGCACGAAGTCGTACGCCGCTTGCGCATAGGCATACGAGTCCGCCACATGACCGGCAAGACGCGCGGCCGTCTCGCGCACCACCGGGTGATGATGGTCGATGACCGTATCGGCGGCCAGGTACGCGGAAAGGTCCGGAGTCTGCTGGATCAGATCCATGTCCGGAGCATAGAAATGCGACCGACCGATGGTCAATCACTTTACGGTCGATCGCATATCTATGCAGATGCGGTGCTGGGCTCGCGCTCAGGCCTTACCGGGCCATCTCCTCCTTGAGGGCGGCGACGAACCGGTCCACGTCGTCCTCGGTCGTGTCGAAGGAGCACATCCAGCGGACATCGCCCGCGGCCTCGTCCCAGAAGTAGAAGCGGAAGCGCTTCTGGAGGCGTTCGCTCACGTCGTGCGGCAGCCGGGCGAAGACGGCGTTGGCCTGCACCGGGTAGAGGATCTCCACACCGTGCACCGCCCGTACGCCCTCCGCCAGCCGCTGGGCCATCTCGTTGGCATGGCGGGCGTTGCGCAGCCACAGATCCTTGGCCAGCAGCGCCTCCAGCTGGACCGACACGAAACGCATCTTGGAGGCGAGCTGCATGGACAGCTTGCGCAGGTGCTTCATGTGGCTCACGGCGTCCTGGTTGATGACGACGACCGCCTCACCGAACAGGGCGCCGTTCTTCGTCCCGCCGAGGGAGAGGATGTCGACACCGACCGCGTTGGTGAACGTCCGCATCGGCATGTCGAGGGACGCGGCGGCGTTGGCTATCCGGGAACCGTCCAGGTGCACCTTCATCCCGTGCGCGTGGGCGTGCTCGCAGATCGCGCGGATCTCGTCGGGCGTGTAGAGGGTGCCCAGCTCGGTGCTCTGGGTGATCGAGACGACCTGCGGCATCGCGCGGTGCTCGTCCTCCCAGCCGTACGCCTGCCGGTCGATCAGCTCGGGCGTGAGCTTCCCGTCCGGTGTGGGCACGGTGAGCAGCTTCAGGCCGCCCATGCGCTCGGGAGCGCCGCCCTCGTCCACATGGATGTGCGCGCTCTCGGCGCAGATCACCGCACCCCAGCGGTCGGTGACCGCCTGGAGCCCGACGACATTCGCACCCGTGCCGTTGAAGACCGGGAAGGCCTCGGCCGTGGCACCGAAGTGGCTGCGGATGATCCGCTGAAGGTTCTCGGTGTAGGCGTCCTCGCCGTAGGCGACCTGGTGCCCGCCGTTGGCCACGGCCAGGGCGGCGAGCACCTCCGGGTGCGCCGCCGCGTAGTTGTCGCTCGCGAAGCCGCGTATCTCGGGATCGTGGTGGCGGGACGCGTCGGTCTTGGGAGGGTTCACGGCTGCTCGGTCAGCCACAGACGGTTTCCGTTCACTTCGGCGGCGGCCTTGTCCCAGACCCCTGCGATGGACTCGGCCAGGTCCTTGACGTCGGTGAAGCCCGCGAACTTCGCGTTGGGCCGCTCGGCGCGCATCGCGTCGTGCACCAGCGCCTTGACGACCAGGACGGTGGCAGCGGAGGCGGGACCGCCCTCGCCGCCGGCCTTGCGGAATCCGTCGGCCATGGCGAGGGTCCACGCCTCGGCTGCGGCCTTGGCGGCGGAATACGCCGCGTTCCCCGCGGTCGGCTTGGACGCGCCGGCGGCACTGATCAGGACGTACCGGCCGCGGTCACTGCGCTGGAGCGCGTCGAAGAAGGCCAGCGACGTGTGCTGCACGGTACGGATGAGCGGCTTCTCCAGCATGTCCCAGTCGGCGAGGCCGGTGTCCGCGAAGGCGCTACCACCGCGCCAGCCGCCCACCAGGTGCACCACCCCGTCGACCCGGCCGAAGTCCTTCTCGATGTGGTCCGCCCAGTCACGGACGGACTGGAGATCGAGCAGGTCGACCTTCTCCCCGACGACGCTGGCGCCGCCGTGTGCGTAGCGGGCCGCGTCGACGGCCTCGGCCAGCCGCTCCGGGTTGTTGTCCGAGCCGACGACGGTCGCCCCGGCCTCGGCGAGCCGCATCAGCACCGCCTTGCCGGCGGGTCCGCCCGCACCGGCCACCGCGATGACCGCGCCGCTCAGCGGACCGTTCCCGTTCCCCATGTGTTCCCCGTTCCCCATGTTCGCCTCCTGCCGAGCCGCATCGGTGCGGTCGCTCACGCGGCCTGCTCGGCGCTCTGTGCCGTGATGCCCTTGGTGGAAGCGATCACGTTCTTCAGCTTCTTCTGGAGCGCCTCATAGAACATGCTCAGCGGAAACTCGTCCGGAAGCACGTCGTCCACGAGCTTACGCGGCGGCAGTGACAGGTCGAGCGTGTCCGGACCCTTGGCCCAGCGGGAACCCGGGTGCGGCGCGAGATAGGTGGAGACCAGCTCGTACGCCTTGAACCAGTGGACCAGCTTGGGGCGGTCGATGCCCTCCCGGTACAGCTCCTCGATCTCGCCGCACAGCTGGTTGGTGATCTGCGGAGCGCGCTGCCAGTCGATGAAGAGCTTGTTGTCCGTCCAGCGCAGCACGTCGTGCTTGTGCAGATAGGCGAAGAGCAGCTGGCCGCCGAGACCGTCGTAGTTGCGGACGCGGTCACCCGTGACCGGGAAGCGGAACATGCGGTCGAAGAGCACCGCGTACTGGACGTCGCGGCCCTGGTCGAAGCCGTCGGCCTCCAGCCGCACGGCCTCCTTGAAGGCGGTGAGGTCGCAGCGCAGCTCCTCCAGGCCGTACATCCAGAACGGCTGGCGCTGCTTGATCATGAACGGGTCGAACGGCAGGTCCCCGTGGCTGTGGGTCCGGTCGTGGACCATGTCCCAGAGCACGAAGGCCTGCTCGCAGCGCTCCTGGTCGTGCACCATCGCGGCGATGTCCTCGGGCAGTTCGAGGCCCAGGATGTCCACGGCGGCGTCGGTCACCCGGCGGAAGCGGGCCGCCTCACGGTCGCAGAAGATGCCGCCCCAGGTGAAGCGCGCGGGCGCCTCACGCACGGCGATGGTCTCCGGGAAGAGGACCGCCGAGTTGGTGTCGTAGCCCGGGGTGAAGTCCTCGAAGGTGATGCCGCAGAACAGCGGGTTGTCGTAGCGGGTGGCCTCCAGGTCGGCGAGCCACTCGGGCCAGACCATCCGCAGCACGACCGCCTCCAGGTTGCGGTCCGGGTTGCCGTTCTGCGTGTACATCGGGAAGACGACCAGGTGCTGGAGGCCGTCCCGGCGGTCGGCCGCGGGGTGGAAGGCGAGCAGCGAGTCAAGGAAGTCCGGCACCCCGAAGCCGTCCTCGGCCCAGCGGTGCAGGTCCTTCACGAGCGCCTCGTGGTAGGCGGCGTCGTGCGGAACGAGCGGGGAGAGCTCGGCGACGCCGTCCGCCACGCGGCGAACGGCGGCCTCGGCCTCCGAGCGGCCGGGCGCGCCCTCGGCGTCGAAGTCGATCGATCCGTCCTTCGACTGCCATGGCCGGATCTGTTCCACGGCACCCTTGAGCGCGGGCCAAGCCGGGTGATCCACCACCCTGCCCTCCGGAGGAACCTGCTCCTCCGTACCCACCTGCACAAGAATTTCCGTCATGACCCAACCTCCACGGGAGAAACTCGCGTAAGGACACCGTATGGGTACACCGATTCTCTCGGCAAGTGGATGATCGGGAAATTATCCTGCACTCCCTCACTCTCGCCGCTCTTTTTCCTGCCGGACGCGACAACGACAACGAGACCGGCTACCCGCCCCAAGGGCCGGTCATGCGGGGCGGAAGGTGATCCAGGTCACCGGGAAGTCCGCCTCTCGACACCCCCGGGACAACGCCCCCGGCGTACGACGCCCGCCAATTGGCGCGCTTCCGACGGCAAAGTCCGGCCATGAGCAGGTGAGCGAAGGCACGGGAGGAGACGGCGGACCCTGCCGGGTCAACGCGCATGTGACGCGCCCACCGGAGGGTGACAGGTGGCCGGGGGCGCGGCCGTGATTCCCGCGCGCCGCACGCTCATTGCCTCGTGTACGAGCGGGTTCACGGAGGGGCCGGACCACTAGGCTGCCGCCCAGCCGCGCCGGTACGGGGGCGCCGCGCGGCAGCCGAGCCGCCGTCGACGGAAGCGAGTTGAACCTTGAACTTCCTCACCATCGGTCACCGCGGAGTCATGGGCGTCGAGCCCGAGAACACCCTTCGGTCGTTCGTCGCCGCCGAGCGCGCGGGTCTCGATGTGATCGAACTCGATCTCCATCTGAGCAAAGACGGCGCCCTCGTGGTCATGCACGACGCCGATGTGGACCGTACGACCAACGGCACGGGGCCGATCGCCGAACAGACCCTCGCAGAACTGCGCGAACTCGACGCGGGCCGCAGTGAGCGTGTGCCCGTCTTCGAGGAGGTACTCGACGCGGTGAAGGCGCCGCTCCAGGCGGAGATCAAGGATGTGGCCGCGGCGCAGGCGCTGGCCGAGGTCATGCACCGCCGGGACCTTGTCGGCAGGGTCGAGGTGCTGTCGTTCCATGACGAGGCGATCGCCGAGATCGCCCGTCTCGTACCGGGTGTGCGCACCGCGCTGGTCGCCAGCCGCTACGGGACCGATGTCGTGGAGCGCGCCGTCGAGGCCGGTGCGGCCGCGGTCTGCCTCAACATCCGCCGGTTGACCCTGGAGGTCGTCGAGCACGCGCGCAAGGCGGACCTAAGGATCTACGGCTGGGTGGTGAACACTCTGGACCATCTGAGGCTGGTCCGCGCCCTGGAACTGGACGCGGCGACCACCGACTATCCGGAGATCAAGCGCACCGGCCGCTTCATCGCCTGAACTGCGCCCGGGGCGGCTACCGCCGAGTGCGTCCCGGCCCGGTGTCATACCAGCGGCTTGACCAGCAGTTCGAACTCCAGGTCGTCGCGCTGCGGGATACCGACGCGCTCATCGCCGTACGGGAAAGGGCTCATCAGTCCCGTACGGCGGTAGCCGCGCCGCTCGTACCAGGCGATGAGGTCCTCGCGGGCCGAGATCACGGTCATCCGCATCTCCAGGACGCCCCACACGGTGCGTGCCGCCCGCTCGGCCTCGGCGAGGACCGCCCTGCCCAGACCCGCGCCCTGAAGCGTGGGGCTGACCGCGAACATGCCGAAGTAGGCGTGGTCGCCGCGGTGCTCGAGCTGGCAGCAGGCGACTGCCGCCCCGTCGCGCTCGACGGTGAGCATCCGGCTGCCGGGCGACTCGATGAGCGCGTGGATCCTCTCGGGGTAGGTGCGCTGCCCCTTGAGGATGTCCGCCTCGGTGGTCCAGCCGACCCGGCTGGCGTCACCGCGGTACGCCGACTCGATCAGCGCGACCAGCACGCCGACGTCGGCGCCGGTTGCGTCACGGAAGGTCAGGCCGGCGGCAGCGCTGTCCATGGGCGGCTTCTTTCGGTTCTCGGGCGCGGCGCGGACATCGACGAGGGTAACCCTGCCGGTAGGCTCCGGACGCATGGTCCACGTACTGAGCAGCCGCGTGCTCCTGCGCCCCGTAGACCCGGAGCGCTCCCGCGCCTTCTACGGCGAGAAGCTCGGGCTCCCGGTCCACCGGGAGTTCGGCACGGGGCCGGAGCGCGGAGTCGTGTACTTCCTCGGCGGTGGCTTCCTGGAGGTGTCGGGCCGGGGTGGCGTTCCTGCTTCTCCCGCGCTGAAGCTCTGGCTGCAGGTGGCGGACGTGACAGCCGTCCACCGGGAGCTGGCCGACGCCGGGATCCGGATCGTACGGCCGCCTGTGAAGGAGCCGTGGGGCCTGGTCGAGATGTGGATCGAGGATCCGGACGGCACGCAGATCGTGCTCGTGGAGATCCCGGCGGATCATCCCCTGCGGTACCGCCCCGGGATCTGATGGCGCCCTCCGGCTTGGACATGGTTTGCACAGGGGGACCCGCGAAACGAGAGGCGGACATGAAGCTCGAAAAACCGGTGACCGGCGGTCCCTGCTGGACGGAACTGGGGACCAGCGACATGGAAGCGGCCAAGCGGTTCTACGCCGATCTGTTCGGCTGGCGCCCGGGGACCGGTCCACGGGAGAAGGCAGGCGGATACACGGTCGCCCATCTGGGCGACGCGGAGGTCGCGGCGTTCTTGCCCCTGTTCCAGGAGTCGCAGCCCGTCGCCTGGAACGTGGCGTTCTCGGTCACGGACGCTGACGCGGCGGCCGAGGCGGTCCGGAACGCGGGCGGCTCGGTGATCGCGCCGCCGAGGGACATCTTCGACGCGGGCCGGCTCACGGTGGCCCGCGATCCGGGCGGCGCGGTCTTCCAGATGTGGCAGCCGGGCTCCTTCTCCGGCGCCGGGCTGTTCAACGCTGCGGGGTCACTCGGCTGGGTCGAACTGCTGACGCGCGCCCCGGAGAGCGTCACCGACTTCTACACCAAGGTCTTCGGCTGGACCGTGCACGCCTCCGAGCAGTACACGCAGTGGGGGATCGACGGCGCCGACTTCGGCGGCATGGTGGAGATGGGCGACGGGTTCCCGCACGAGGTGCCGTCGCACTGGCTGCCGTATTTCGCGGTGGAGGACGTGGACACCACGGCGGACGCGGCGACACGGGCGGGCGGAAGCGTCCTGATGGAGCCGACGTCGGTGCCGGACGGCCCGCGCATCGCGGTCCTGAAGGACCCGCAGGGCGCCTTGTTCGGCATTCATGTGGCGGGTCAGGAAGGCTGAGCGCTCCACGGGAATTCCGTGTCGTCATTTGCTGGGCCGTCCGGCCGGTCGTGCCCACGCGGCGCAGCCGCGTGTCGACAGCACCCCGCGCTGCTTCGGGGCGCTGCCCAACCGCATCCGGCTCCGCCAGACCCCCTTTGAGGCCCTGTGCGGGGGCGCCAGGCTTGTGCGCCCCCGCACAGGGCCGGACCCCCTCCCCACCCGGGCACTGCGGAAGGCCGCCCCCGGCGGGGGACGGTCCAGATGCCGCTCCAGCGACACATCGCGCCTCCCACGCTCCCCCTGTCCCCCTGTGCGCTCGCTTGTGCACCATCCGTGATGGGCATGCCTTCCGCGACCGTCCGAGACCGTGGAGGGGGAGGTGCGCGGTGCACGGACCGGCTTCACCCGGCTGGCTGCTGGTCGCGCTGTGCGCGGCGACGGGGGGCTACTGCCTGCTGCGCATGCGCAGCAGGGTCGAGGAACAGCGCCGGGCCGCGGGCGGCGAGGCGCTGATGGGGTTCGCGATGGCGCTGATGGCCGTGCCCGCCACGGTGGTTGCGCCGCCACGCTGGGCCTGGATCGCCTATGTCGTGGTCTTCGGCGGGGCCGCGATACGGACGCTGCGGGCCGCACGCGGGAGCGCGCACCATCTGCACCATCTGGTCGGGGCGTTCGCGATGGCCTACATGGCGGCCACCATGGCGACCGGGCGGCATCACGGCCACGGCGGCGTCGCCCCGCTGACGGGGGCACTGCTGCTGTACTTCGCCGGGTATGTGCTGTGGTCCGGAGGGAGGCTGGTTCCGGTCGCGGCGGTGGCCACGGCCGGGGTCGGACGGACCGTCGGCTGGGGCGACCGGCCGGAACTCGCCCGCGCATGCCGTTTGGCCATGGCCATGGCCATGCTTGCCATGCTGCTCACTCTCTGATCCGCTGTGCTGTCCGCCGATCCACGGCGCCCCGCCGCGCCGCGGGTCCGCATCGGGCCGTGGCGTACGTCACTTTGCCTCGGCATCACGTATCCGGCGACAACGCCCGGCTCATAGGCTTCGGCCCATGATGGTCCCCGCGGCACTGCTGCTGCTCGGCGCCCTGACCGCCGTTCTCGCTCCGCGGCTGCTCGCCCGCGCGGAATGGCCGGACCGGGAACCGGTGGTCGCCCTCTGGGTGTGGCAGTGCGTGGTGGCTGCCGTACTGGTGTGCTGCGCGCTGTCGATGACGCTCAGCGCGGCGGCTGCCTGGGCCGCGGTGCGCGGCCATGTGTTCGCCTCCGCGCCGAGTTCGGTCGTGGATGCCTACGCCTTCGGCAGCGCAGGCCCCTGGGCCGCGACCACGGCCGTGGCGCTGGCGTGCGGTGGGGTGTGGACCGCGGCGATGCTGGTGCGGGAGTTCGCCCGGGCACGGTCACGGCGCCGCCGGAACCGGGAAGAACTGCTCGTCCGGGCACCCCTGTTGCCCGGCGAGGAACCCGACAGCGGCCGGCTGGTGGTCCTGGAGGGAAAGCGTCCGGACGCCTGGTGGCTGCCCGGCGCCACGCCCCAACTGGTCGTCACCACCGCCGCGTTGCGTCGACTCAAGGGCAAGCAGCTCGACGCCGTGCTCGCCCATGAGCAGGGACACGCCCGGGCCCGGCACGACTGGCTGCTGCACTCCTCCGCGGCGCTGGCGAACGGATTCCCGCAGGTGCCGGTGTTCGCCGCGTTCCGCGACGAGATGCACCGGCTGGTGGAACTCGCCGCCGACGACATGGCGTCGCGCCGTCACGGCCGCCTCACAACCGCCCTCGCACTCGTCGAACTCAATGAGGACAAAGGGGTGTTCGGGCCCTGCCCCACCCCGCACGCGCACGTTCCGCAGCGGGTCCATCGTCTGCTCACTCCCCCGGACCGGCTGCCGGCGGCACACCGGTTGCGGCTGACGGCGATGGCCGCGCTGGTGCCCGTGATCCCGGTACTGGTCGCGTTCGTCCCGGGACTACGGGCACTGCGCTAGTGGGGTGCCCCCTGCTCGAAGAGCTTGGGGGGAGCGTGCCGGGCGCCTCGGCGGGGCGAGCGTTGCCTGCCACGGCACCAGGGCCTCGTCCGGCCGCGCGACTGGTGCTCTTGACCCGCGCCGGGAGTCTCCCGAAAGATCGTTTCCATGACGGTCAAAGGCGTGCTCTTCGATTTCTCCGGAACGCTTTTCCGCGTCGAATCCACCGAATCATGGCTTCGGGCGGTGCTGCGCGAGACCGGTGCCGTGCCGGCCGAAGCCGAGTTGCTGCGCACCGCCGCGCAGTTGGAGGCGGCGGGCGCGCTGGCCGGCGGGTCTCCCCCCGACGGGCCCCTGCCGGACGGTCTCGCGGACCTGTGGGCGCTGCGCGACAGCAGCGCCGAGGCGCACCGGGCCGCCTACACGGGCCTGTCCCGAAGGGTTCCGCTGCCGGACCCCCGCCTGCACGACGCGCTGTACGACCGCCATATGACGCCCGCCGCGTGGCAGCCCTATCCCGATACGGCCGAGGTGCTCAGCGCACTGCACGCGCACGGGGTGGCCGTCGGCGTGGTCAGCAACATCGGCTGGGACCTGCGGCCCGTCTTCCGCGAACATGGCGTCGATCCGTACATCGACGCGTACGTGCTGTCGTACGAGCACGGCATCCAGAAGCCCGACGTCCGGTTGTTCGCCCGGGCCTGCGACGAGATCGGGGTCGACCCCCAGGACACCCTCATGGTCGGCGACAGCCGCCCCGCGGACGGAGGCGCCGCGGATCTGGGGTGCGCGGTGCACTTCGTCGACCACCGTCCCGTGGCCGAACGCCCGGACGGCCTGCGCCCGGTGCTCGGCCTGATCGGCCGAGGCGCCCGCTCTGGGCCATCCCCCGTGTGACCCAGAGCAGGCGTCGGCCTCCCCCCTGGACCCACCCGCGCGGGATGAGCCCGGGTTGCGCTGATTATAGTTGGCTGGCAGCCAGTCAACGCAGGAGTCCAGGATGTCGCCACGAAGCGCCTCGGTCAATGAAGAGTTGCGTCGGCGTTCCCGCGAAAGGCTCCTGCACGCGACGGTCGAACTGGTCAGCGAGCGCGGCTACGAGGCGACGACCCTCGGCGGCATCGCGGATCGCGCGGGTTCCGCGCGAGGACTGGTGTCGTACTACTTCCCGGGGAAACGGCAGCTCCTCCAGTCGGCCGTCCACCGGCTGATGCACCGCACTCTGGAGGAGGCACTCGAGCGCGAGCCCCGCACGGACGACGGCCGAGAGCGGATGGCGCGAGCCATCGACGCGATCTTGGGCCTCACCGTCCACCACACCGTCCTCATGCGCCACCACATGGCCGCGATCCTGCAGGCCGAGGGGTTCGTCCAGTGCCCCGAGCAGCAGCGGCTTGCGGAGCTCCTGCGGGACACGGTCGCGAGGCACGGGTCGTCGGACCCCGACGCCGACTACCCCGTACTGCGGGCCCTGCTGATGGGAGCCGTCTACGCGGCCTTGGTGCCCGGCGCCCCGATGCCTCTGCCCGTACTACGGGCCGAGTTGTTCAAGCGGTACGGGCTCGACCGGGAGATGGGCACACCGCCGGCTCCGGAGGGGACCGACGAAGGGTACGACCCGGACCTGTCGAGGTTCTTCGCGACGGAGAGCAGGTCACCCGGGACGGGCGACCGGTCTCGATGAGCCATTTCTGACCCTGGCTGACAGAAGCATCACCGACGGCGGCTGAAGCCGAAGCCTGCCATGAGGCGGGGCGGGACTTGTCAGGGGGAGGGTCCCTGCTGCTTAATAAATGAACGTCCATTTATTAATGAGAGGTGCGGCTGTGGGGCGTCCCCGAGGGGTCGAAGATGCGGTGATCCTGCGCGCGACGGCACAGGTCATGGGCCGGGTCGGTCCTGCGGGGCTCACGCTGGCCGCCGTGGCGCGCGAGGTCGGGCTGGTGCCCGGCACCCTTGTGCAGCGATTCGGGTCCAAGCACGGTCTGCTGCTGGCGCTCGCCGACCGGTCCGCGAAGGACGCGGGCGAACTGGCCGGGCGAGTGCGCCGGGCGCACGACTCGGCGCTCGAGGCCCTGACGGTGTTGACGGTGCAGTCGGCGGCCGAGATGGCCACTCCGGAGAGCTTCGCCCATCACCTGGCGTTCCTGTGCATGGACCTGACCGATCCGCAGCTCTACGAACGCGCCCTGGCCGTTCACCGGGCACAGAAGCAGGCGATCGAGACACTGCTGACGGAGGCGGTCGACGCGGGCGAGCTCCGTACCGGAACGGATGTCGCGGTACTGGCCGGCACCGTGCAGGCGATGACCGCAGGTACGGGCCTGACCTGGGCGCTCGAGCGCGAAGGCACCCTCGGACAGCGGCTGCGGCACGAACTCGGCATCGCGCTGTCGCCCCACCTCACGCCCCGGTAAGGGAAGGACCTGGAGGAAGCATGACCAATGGCACACGCCCGCTGGCCGGAAAGGTCGCCCTGGTAGCCGGGGCACCCGGGGCGGCGGACGGGGCATCGCGGTCGAGCTAGGTGCCGCCGGCGCGACGGTGTACGTCACGGGGCGCAGCAGCACCGCCGGCCGCTCCGCTCTGGACCGCCCCGAGACCATCGAGGAGACGGCGGACAAGGTCACCGGCGCGGGCGGTCTCGGCATTCCCGTGCGCACCGACCACAGCAGCCCCGACGAGGTGCGGGCCCTGGTCGGCAAGATCT
Organism: Streptomyces sp. NPDC047022; assembly: GCF_040644155.1. Lineage (NCBI taxonomy): Bacteria > Bacillati > Actinomycetota > Actinomycetes > Kitasatosporales > Streptomycetaceae > Streptomyces > Streptomyces sp. NPDC047022. The sequence goes on from NZ_JBEYVV010000005.1 coordinate 127,622, forward strand.
CGGCGGAGCAGGACGGGCGGCTCGACGTCCTGGTCAACTCCGTGTGGGGCGGAGACCCGCTGACCGACTGGGAGCACCCCCTGTGGGAGCAGGATCTGGAGACAGGTCTGCGGCTGCTGCGGCAGGCGGTGGAGACCCACGTGATCACAAGCCGGTTCGCGCTGCAGCTGATGGTCGCCCGCAAGAGCGGCCTGGTGGTGGAGGTGACCGACGGCAACACCGCCCGCTATCGCGGCTCGTTCTTCTACGATCTGGCGAAGTCCTCGGTCATCCGCCTGGCCGTGGCGCAGGCGGCCGAACTGAGGCCGCACGGCGTCGCGGCGGTGGCGATCACGCCCGGCTTCCTGCGCTCGGAGGCCATGCTGGACCACTTCGGCGTCACCGAGGCCACCTGGCGCGACGGCGTGGCCCAGGACCCCGACTTCGCCCACTCCGAGACCCCGGCCTATCTGGGCCGGGCGGTCGCCGCGCTGGCCGCCGACCCCCGTGTCATGGCCAAGTCCGGGCGGGCACTGGCCACCTGGGGCCTGTACCGGGAGTACGGGTTCACCGACGCGGACGGCACGCAACCGGACTTCGCCGCCCACTGGGCCCGGAGCCTGGAGGAGGAGTACGGGCCCCTCGGCGACCCACTGTGACGGCGCGGCGCCCGCGGGCGAGGGCGCGTGGGAGACGGGCGTTCAGCGGCGGGCATGACGCGGGGTCAGGTATCCCGCGTCGCGCGCCCCGCCGATCAGCTTGAGGGACTGACGGCGACTGCGCCCGGTCGCGCACATCACGGCGGACACCGGATCGGCACCCTGCCTCTGAGCCGCGAGATACTCCTCGGCGATCCGACGCGCCCCGTCCGCGCCCCGCGTCCAGGTGTCCGCCTCACCTCCGGCCACGGGTGTCCCTACCGGCAATGGCCCCTCCCCGGGCGCGGACGCCCCCTCGGGCAGGGACACCCCGGGGGGCCTGGGGCCTTCTTCGGCGACCGGCCTCCTGCCGGGCTCGGGACTCGCTTCGGGCGCGGACGCCCCGGCAGGCACGGGCGCCAGGTCGGCGGTCATTCCGCAGGCAGCGAGCAGCGGCTCCTCGATCCAGTCGGCGAGCACCGCCAGGTCGTCCAGGGACAGGGGCGGCTGGGCCCGCACCTCTTCGATCCCGACACATCCGCCCGCCACCACGGCAAGGGCGTCGACCCACCCCCCGCCGGGCAGGTCGAGCCGTACCGCCAGCCACGTCGTGACGCCTGCGTGCTCCCGCACTTCCCACGCGGTCCACACGGACACCGCTCTATCCGATCGAAAGTGGTCGGAAAATTCCCGAAAGGACACTTCGAGCACAGACGCAACGTAAGCGAACCATCACATACCATGCGAAAGCCACGCACGGCAGGCTCACTCACCGCACCCCGTCGGCCCAGCGCCGCTTCGCCGGCCCTCTCCCCTCATGCCGTGCGCGGTGCAATGCTGGAGCCATCAGCGATCCAGCGATCTCCTCAGTGAGGGAGTTCCGCCGTGCTGCATGTCGCCGTCGTCGGCTCCGGGCCGAGCGGGGTCTACACCGCCCAGACCCTTGTCCAGCAGGACCCGGACGTGCGCGTGGACGTCCTGGACCGCCTGCCGTGCCCCTACGGTCTCGTGCGCTACGGAGTAGCCCCGGACCACGAGAAGATCAAGTCGCTGCAGGGCAATCTGCGCTCCGTGCTGGAGCACGAGCGGATCCGGTTCCTCGGCGGCGTCCAGGCAGGCGAAGGCGGAGTGCCGCCGGCGCGGCTGCGCGAGCTGTACCACGCGGTCGTCTACTGCGTGGGCGCCGCGACCGACCGGCAGCTCGGCATTCCGGGCGAGGCACTGCCCGGCAGCTGGTCTGCGACCGAGTTCGTGTCCTGGTACAGCGCGCACCCGGACGCGGTGGCCGGCGGCTTCGTGCCCGGTGCGCGCAGCGCGGCGGTGATCGGCGTCGGGAACGTCGCGGTGGACGTGACCCGGATGCTGGCCCGGGCGACGCCGCAGCTCAGCCCCACCGACATGCCGCAGGCGGCGCTCACCGCGCTGGCGGAGAGCAAGATCACCGAAGTTCATATGGTGGGGCGGCGCGGCCCCTCACAGGCCCGCTTCACCACCAAGGAACTGCGTGAACTCGGTTCCCTGCCGGACACCGAAGTGGTCGTCGACGAGGCCGAGCTGGCACTCGACCCCGCGTACGCCGACCCGTCCGGTCTGCCGGCCGCCCAGCGCCGGAACATCGAGGTGCTGCGCGGCTGGGCCGCCGCACCGCCGCGCGGCGCCCCGCGGCGGATCCGGCTGCGGTTCTTCCTGCGCCCGGTCGAACTCCTCTCCGACGCCGGCCGCGTGGGCGCGGTGCGCTTCGAGCGGACACTCCCCGACGGAGCCGGCGGGGTCACGGGCAGCGGACGGTACGAGGACATCGAGGCCCAATTGGTGCTGCGCTCGGTCGGGTACCGCGGAGTGCCCCTGGAGGGGCTGCCGTTCGACGGAACACGGGGCACGGTGCCGCACGAAGCGGGCCGGGTGCTGCGCGACGGCGCCGTCTCGCCGGGCGAGTATGTGGCCGGGTGGATCAAGCGCGGCCCCACGGGAGTCATCGGCACGAACCGGCCGTGCGCGAAGGAGACGGTGACGTCGCTGCTCGAGGACGCACCCGGACTCGTACGGCACGAGGTTCCCGAGGACGCTCTCCCGGCGCTGCGGGCGGACGGGCTCGCCCCCGTCGACTGGAGCGGATGGCTCGCGATCGAGCGTGCGGAGGCGGAACTGGGAGTGTCGCTGGGCAGGTCGGTGGTGAAGCTCCCGGACTGGCGGTCCCTCATGGCAGCCGCGCACAGCGGCACGTCCTGACGTGGCATACGCCGACGTGACACGTGCTGAGCCGGCAGGTCCCGATACGGAACGTCCCGATACGGCACGTCCCGGCGCGGCACCGCGAAGCGGTACACCCGCGATGGCACGCCTTGAAGCAGCACTTCCCGAAGCGGCGCGACACACACCGGCCGTCACCGTGAAATCAACAACCCGTTCAAGCGGCTCAGGGTCTGCTCGATGACGACATCCGCGCACCCCGTCGATCAGGTCCCGCCCCTGCGCCAGCTCACCGCCCTCGGCCTGCAGCACGTCCTCGCGATGTACGCGGGCGCCGTGGCCGTTCCGCTGATCGTGGGCGGTGCGCTGAAGATGTCGGGGCCAGAGCTGGCCTATTTGATCACGGCGGATCTGATGGTCTGCGGTGTGGCGACGCTCATCCAGTGTGTCGGCTTCTGGCGTTTCGGCGTACGGCTGCCGATCATGCAGGGCTGCACCTTCGCGGCCGTATCTCCGATGGTGCTGATCGGCACGACCGGTGGCGGACTGCCCGCGATCTACGGCGCGGTGATCGTGGCGGGACTCACGATCATGCTGCTCGCACCGGTCTACGGCAGACTGCTGCGGTTCTTCCCGCCGCTCGTCACCGGCACCGTGATCCTGATCATCGGCGTCTCACTGCTGCCCGTGGCGGGCAACTGGGCCGCGGGCGGGCAGGGCTCGAGGAGCTTCGGAGAACCCAGGAACCTGGCACTCGCCGCCTTCGTGCTCACGGTGGTGCTCGGGGTGCAACGGTTCGCGCCCCCGTTTCTGAGCCGGACGGCGGTGCTCATCGGTATCACGGTGGGGCTCGCGGTCTCGGTGCCGTTCGGATTCACCGACTTCCGCGGTGTCAGCGACGCGCGCTGGATCGGGATCAGCACGCCCTTTCACTTCGGCACCCCGGACTTCGAGGCCGCGGCGATCGTGTCGATGCTGGTGGTGGCGCTGGTGACAATGACGGAGACGACCGGTGACCTGCTCGCCGTCGGCGAGCTGACCGGCCGCCCGACCGTTCCGCGGTCGCTCGCGGACGGGCTGCGGGCGGACGGGCTGTCCACGGTGCTCGGCGGGGTGTTCAACACCTTTCCGTATACGGCGTACGCGCAGAACATCGGCCTGGTCGGCATGACCCGGGTGCGCAGCCGCTGGGTCGTGGCGACGGCCGGAGTCATGCTCGTCCTCCTGGGTCTGCTGCCCAAGCTGGGTGCCGTGGTGGCGGCGATCCCTGCACCGGTGCTGGGCGGGGCCGGTCTGGTGATGTTCGGAACCGTCGCGGCGAGCGGTCTTCGCACCCTGGCCCAGGTGGACTTCAGGGCCAACGACAACCTCACCGTGGTGGCCGTCTCCGTGGCCGTCGGCCTACTGCCGGTCGGTGTGCCGACGGTGTATGCGGGGTTCCCCGACTGGTTCCAGACGGTGATGAACAGCGGAATCAGCGCCGGCTGCCTGACGGCGATCTCCCTGAACCTGCTCTTCAACCACCTCCCCTCGAAGGCCGGTTCAGCGACCGCCGGGGGCGAGGACCTGGGAGGCAGCGGTGGCTAGTAGGGCTTGGTCAGGTGTGTATTGGTGTGGGTATGTCGCGGTGGCAGGTCGGGCAGGCGCCGGTCCAGACCGCGAGGAGTGTCTGTAGCTCGCGGACGACCTGGTAGAGGCTCAGGCCGACGCCGTGTCTTTTGGGGCCCGGGCCAGTCGTTGCAGGGTGCAGAAGGCATGCGCGACAGAGACAAGGGTGACGTGGTGGTGCCAGCCGCCCCAGGTTCGGCCCTCGAAGTGGGCCAGGCCCAGGGCCTGCTTCATCTCCCGGTAGTCGTGCTCGATGCGCCAGCGGAGCTTGGCGAGCCGGACCAGTGTGGCCAGTGGCATGCCGGAGGGCAGGTCGGACAGCCAGAACTGCACCGGCTCGGGCTCGCCGGCAGGCCATTCGGCCAGCAGCCAGCGCGCCGGCAGCTCCGGGTCGTCGGTGGCCTGCCGGACCTCGCGTCCGGCAGGCCGGATACGCAAGGCCACGAAGCGGGAGTACATCCGCTTGCGGCCGGAGCGTCCGCTGCCGGGCCGGGAGCCTTCCCGCCATTGCACCGGCCGAGCCGCCTTCCGCCCTGCCGCGATGACCAGTTCCTTCACCGACTGCGGCTTGTCGGGATACTTGGCCACCGGCGGGCGTCCGGTCCCGCAGTACGGCTCGGTCACCGGCACCGCGCCGGCGGGCTGAGCCGACAGCGTGCTGGAGATTCCCACGACGTAGTTCAGGCCGCGGGCCTGCAGTCCGTGCCGGAACGCGGCAGCGTCGCCGTATCCGGCGTCCGCGACGGCCAGCGGTACCTCGATGCCCCAGGAGCGGGTCTCGTCGAGCATGTCCAGGGCCAGCTGCCACTTCTCCACATGCCCGACGTCGTCGGGGATGCCGCAGGCGGCACGTCGGGTGACCTTGCCCGCATCGGCCCTCGCAGACGCGGGATCCCATGTCTGAGGCAGGAACAGTCGCCAGTTGACTGCCGCGGAGGCGTGGTCGGAGGCGAGGTGGAGCGAGACGCCGACCTGGCAATTGGTGACCTTGCCGACGGTGCCGGTGTACTGCCGCGACACACACGCCGAAGCGGTCCCGTCCTTCAGGAACCCGGTGTCGTCGAAGACCAGGGCCTCCGGCCTGATCACTCCCTCCATCCGCCAGGCCAGTTTCGCCCGGATGTGGGCCGGGTCCCACGGGCTGGTGGTGATGAAATGGGCCAGCGCCTGCCGGTTCCCGTCCTCACCGAGCCGCGCGGCCATCGGCTCGACCGACTTGCGCTGCCCGTCGGTGAGCAGCCCCCGCAGGTAGACCTGCCCCCAACGGCGCTGGTCATTGCGCGCGAACGGCTCGAACACCTCCGCCGCGAACGCCTCCAACTCACCACGCACCACAGCAATCTCGTCCGGAGTCACACACTCCCAACACCAGGCCGGGCCTGGAGGACACGCACCGCCCCAGTCGACATGACCAAGCCCTACTAGGGTCTTTCGTTTGCATCAGGCCGGATCAGGTGACGTCCGCCCCGTCACGCCGTGCCGGTGCCGCTGGCACCTCAGCCCGTCGTCCGCCCCCACAACGGGCCGAACCGCGCCCATGCCTCGTCCCACTGCGCCATGCGCCGCCGTTCGAGACGCTCGCGGACGACGCGCCCGAACATGAACGGGACCGCCGCGGCGCTCGCCCCCATCAGCACACCGACCATCGTCGCGCGCATCCGCACCTCGGACGCGGTGTCGGGCGCGGACACCATGGAGCCGTCACGGTCCGTCCACACCCTGACGGAGGTGCCTCGGGGGCTGCGGGCCGCCACGCGTGCCTGACCCGTGCGGGACGAGCCGTCCGCCGTCTTCCAGCGCGCCTTCGCCCATACCTGTCCCCCACCGGCCGCCGTCGCCGTGGTCGCTTCGGGCGCGTCCTCGGCGAGCCGGGCCACGACCACGTGCCACTCGTCCCGCTCCAGGGTCAGACCTCGCTCCACCGAGTGGTCCGCGGCCACGCCCGTCAGCACTCCCCCGATCACGATCGCGACCCAGACCGTCAGCACAACCCATGCCTCCAGCGCGTCGCTGCGGCGCCGCAACGGATTGCGCCGCCACCGCCACAGCCACACCCTGGAACCGCGGATCACGGTCGTCGAAGGCAGCCACCTCATCGATGGAATCCTCCTCAAGCGCATCGGACACCCCCGCCCGTCCTCCCATACGGAGCCCGGCGCCGCAGTGCTCAGCCGACGGCGGCCGGTTCGTGTCCATCGGCCGCCGCGGGCCCTTGCCGAAAACTGGCCGAAGGCCCCCCGGGAATCCGGAGAGCGCTCCCTCCACCACTGACAACACGGCAGCTGACCTGCGTTGATGAGAGGGCCTAGGCTGAGTGTCAGTGCAGGGGTGCAGACTGGCCCATGTCTGGAACAACGGCGTTTCGGAGGTGATCGGCATGGCCGAGGTACTACTCACGGTGGGCACGCGCAAAGGACTGTTCATCGGGAGACGACGGGGCGGTGCCTGGGAGTTCGACGAGAGTCCGTATTTCAACGCACAGGCCGTCTACTCGGTCGCGATCGATACCCGGGGCCCGAGCCCGCGCCTGCTGGCCGGAGGGGACAGCGCGCACTGGGGACCATCCGTCTTCCACTCCGACGACCTGGGCCGCACCTGGACCGAGCCGGCGCGGGCCGCCGTCAAGTTCCCGAAGGACACGGGTGCTTCGCTGGAGCGCGTCTGGCAGTTGCACCCGGCCGCCGCCGAACCGGACGTGGTGTACGCGGGCACGGAACCGGCCGCGTTGTACCGCTCCGAGGACCGGGGCGAGAGCTTCGCCCTTGTGCGCAGCCTGTGGGAGCACCCGACAAGGGACAAGTGGGTGCCGGGCGGCGGCGGCGAGGGACTGCACACCGTGGTCACCGACAGGCGGGACCCGAAGGCCGTGACGGTCGCCGTCTCGACGGCCGGAGTGTTCCGCACCCGGGACGGCGGCGAGAGCTGGCAGCCGTCCAACTCCGGTGTCTCCGCCGTGTTCCTGCCCGACCCCAACCCGGAGTTCGGCCAGTGCGTGCACAAGATCGCACAGGACGCGGCCGCTCCCGACCGGCTGTATCTGCAGAACCACTGGGGTGTGTACAGAAGCGACGACGCGGGGGCGCACTGGACGGACATCGGCGAGGGGCTGCCGTCGACGTTCGGGTTCGCCGCGGCCACGCACCCCCACCGCGGGGAGACGGCGTACGTCTTTCCCATCAACGCGGACGCGGACCGCGTCCCGGCCGGCCACCGTTGCCGTGTCTTCCGCACCGCGGACGCGGGCAGGAGCTGGGAGCCGCTCACGGCCGGGCTGCCGGAGGAGCACCATTACGGGACCGTGCTGCGGGACGCTCTGTGCACGGACGACGGAGACCCCGCGGGCGTCTACTTCGGCAACCGCAACGGCGAGTTGTACGCCTCGGCGGACGACGGCGACAGCTGGCGGCAACTCGCGTCCCATCTGCCCGACGTCCTGTGCGTACGAGCGGCGGTGATCGCCTGACGCGCCGCCCATCCGCCTGCCGCGCCGGCCGTCGGGTATGCCCTGACCGGGACCGCTCGGCCGCTTTCGGCCACGAGCGCCCACAGAGAACCCGGTTCGGCACCCGGGCGATCATTCACAGTCGTCCTCGGGCCACCGGTTGATCGTCGGCACCCGACCGGCAGTAGGGTGACGCCCGTGGCACCACGACCGTTGCATGAGATCGTCGAACCCGGCTGGGCGAAAGCCCTGGAACCCGTGTCCGGACGGATCGCCGAAATGGGGGACTTCCTGCGCGCGGAGATCGCCGCGGGACGCACATACCTCCCCGCGGGCGCGCACGTTCTGCGGGCGTTCCAGCAGCCCTTCGACGACGTCCGCGTCCTGATCGTCGGCCAGGATCCTTATCCCACCCCCGGACACGCGGTGGGACTGTCGTTCTCGGTCGCCCCGGAGGTGCGGCCGCTGCCAGGCAGCCTGATCAACATCTTCAGAGAACTGAACACGGACCTGGGCCTGTCCGCGCCGTCCAACGGCGATCTCACGCCCTGGACGCAGCAGGGCGTGCTGCTGCTCAACAGGGCGCTCACCACGGCGCCCCGGCGGCCTGCCGCGCACCGGGGCAAGGGCTGGGAGGAGGTCACCGAACAAGCCATCAGGGCACTGGCCGCGCGCGGAACGCCGCTCGTGTCGATCCTGTGGGGACGTGACGCCCGCAATCTTCGGCCGCTGCTCGGCGATCTGCCGTCGGTCGAGTCGGCCCACCCGTCCCCGATGTCGGCGGACCGGGGATTCTTCGGTTCGCGTCCGTTCAGCCGGGCCAACGACCTGCTCGTCCGGCAGGGCGGACAGCCGGTGGACTGGCGCCTGCCGTAGCGCCACCGCGCCATGTGGACTCCCCCCGACAAGCGCTCACGATCGATTCCTGCCAGCCGCTGGACCAACTCCCGCGGAGGGCAGGCCGGATTGGATTGCGCCCTGGGCGGGATGCCGGTGGGGCGGACCGCCGCCATGCACTCGAACCGCCCCGATCGGTCCCGAACTGCCCTGCAGCGAACACTTGCTGCACATATCAACCGAAAAGGGCGACTGATTCCCCTTGCCGGAAGCAGGCAATTGATCCCGGTACGTGATGGAAAAGTCAGACCGTATCGACCACTTCTCATCGGTACGTAACTCATCAGACAAAACCGGACGGAAACCGCTCACGTGCCCCCTCCCCGAACAGGGGAGCCCACAAAGTGAGTAGCATGCGGCGCCATGAGCTCCTCCACCGGCCCCGCATCCGGCCTGCCTGTACGAATGCCGCGACCCCGCCAGCCCGGTCGGCACCGCCGTCCGGAACCCCTGGCGGCTCCCGAGGGGGCGCCCGCGCTGGTCCTCGCGGTGCCCGGCACTCCCAGTGCCGCCACGCGCAGCCTCGCCGAGGAGGTCGTGAGCATCGCGCGTTCCGAGCTCCCCGGCCTCGACGCCCGGATCGGCTACCTGGACGGGGACGACTCCGAGTTCCCCACGCTGCAGTCCATCCTCGCGCACGCCGCCGAGGAGCGCACCGCCCGCTTCGAGCAGGCCGTCGCCGCAGGTGTGGAGGCCAAGGAGCCCGACGGCCCCGTCGCCGTGGTGGTGCCGCTGCTGGCCGGTCCGGACAGCGCTCTGCTGCGCCGGGTCCGCCAGGCCGTCATGGACAGCCGCGTCGCGGCCGACCTGACCGACGCCCTCGGCCCGCACCCACTGCTCGCCGAGGCCCTGCACGTCCGTCTGTCCGAGTCCGGCCTGGCGCGCGCCGACCGTGCCCGGCTGTTCACCGTGGCAACCGCCGCCGACGGCATCATCCTCGCCTCCGTGGGCGGCGACGAGGCCGTACAGGCCGCCGGGATCACGGGCATGCTGCTGGCCGCGCGACTCGCCGTGCCGGTGATGGCGGCGGCCGTGGACCAGGAGGGCTCGATCGCGTCCGTCGCCGAGCAGCTGCGTTCCTCCGGTTCGCAGCAGCTGGCGCTCGCCCCGTACCTGATCGGTCCGGAGCTCGAGGCCGGCCTGCTCGAAGCCGCCGCCCAGGAGGCCGGCTGCGCGGCCGCCGAGGCGCTCGGCCCGTACCCGGCGATCGGCAAGCTGGCCCTCGCCAAGTACACGGCGGCGCTCGGCATCGCCCCGCAGCAGGTCCAGGGCGCTCCGGTGCGCTGAGCCCCGACGGACACCTTCGTACGACAAAGGGCCCGCTCCTCCTCTTCCGGAGCGGGCCCTTCGCGGTGGCCGGTGCCGGGAGGTCCCGGGTATGGACGGGACCCGCACAAGCTCTCGCGGCTCGGCCCCGGACGGCATGACCGGCCCGGACGGCGACATCACCCCCGCTCAGCCGAAGACGACGCAGGACGCCGCCGGCGCGGACACCGAGCCGCCCGGCAGTGGCACGCCGGTATCCGGGTCCACGGCGAACCAGGTCACATCGCCGGACCGTTCATTGGCCGCGTACAGGAATCCGCCGGTCAGGGCGAGCGCCCGCGGCCAGACTCCCCCGGTCGGCACCGTGGTCACGAGGCGGAGTCCGTCGTTCTCGACGGCGAGCACGGAAACCACGTCCTGCCCGCGCGTCGCGGTCCACACGAAGCGTCCGTCGGGTGAGACGACGATCCCGGACGGGCAGGCGTCGCCCACGGGTACGTCCGGCAGCACGGACGTCTCGGCGAACGGCTCGAGGATTCCCCTCTCGGCGTCCCAGCCGCAGCTGATGACGGTCGGCGTCAACTCGTTGAGGACGTACGCACGCCTCCCGTCGGGGTGGAACGCCAGATGGCGTGGCCCCGACCCGGGACGCAGCCGGATCTCGCGCTTCAACGCCATGGCGCCGCCTTCCAGCGCACCCACGCGGACGGAGTCCGTGCCGAGATCGACACAGACGATCCACCGGCCGCTGGGGTCGGGCTGCACCTGATGGGCGTGCGGGAAGCGCTGCCTGTCCCGGACCGGCCCGGAGCCTTCGTGCTGCAGCACGGCCGCCGCGCCGACGACGGGGGTGCCGTCATCGCGCAGCATGACGGCGGTGACGCTGCCGGAGCCGTAGTTGGCGGTCAGGACATGGCCCGCGTGCACGCTCAGATGCGTGGGTTCGTCGGCGCCGACGGGGACGGGCTCGGCGATGAGCTTCAGCTCGTCGCCGTCCCGGCGGTAGGCGGCGACCATGCCGTCGGGGGTCTCGCTGACCGCGTACAGCAGGTCGCCCGACATCGCCAGGTACGACGGGTCCGGCAGATCGTCCACGGCGCTGAGAACGCGCAGGGCGCCACTGTCCGGGTCCACGTCCGCGACGAGGATCCCGCGCCCTCCGGCCGTCGTGAAGGAGCCTATGTACGCCCGCTGCCGCCGCCCGCCGCCGTCCACCACTGCCGTTCCCTCCCGTCGACATACCCTCCGGGTTCCCGTCGCCGATGGCGACGTCAGACGCGGACCGGTGAAGGGCTGCCCAGTTGGTTACCCAGATGCGGGGCCAGGGACACGAGGGCTCGTTCCAGGCCGTGGAGATGGCCAAGAGCCTCCTCGGCGCCCGGGTGGTGGCCCGGAACGCTCGCGTGGACCGTGAGAGGGCCCTCGGGAACCGCGCCGAGCAGCGCCTCCACCGCGGTCTCGACGCGGCGGCACGCGGCCGTCAGGCGCGCGTCGTGCGAGGCGTCAGGGTCGGCGGCGACGGCGACGAGGCCCCCTGTCTGCCGGGCGCACTCGTCGAGAAGGGCCAGCACGTGCCCGGCCCGCGCCTTGCGCGCCCGCAACGGGTTCAGCGGGTGCACCAGCGGTGCGAGTGCCTGGCGCACACGCGCCAGCAGCGCTTCCAGCTCCGCCGCACGGGACACGGGATCCGCCTCGCCGTCACCCGCCAGCCGCCGGGCCGCCGCCGCGGTGCAGCCGTGCACGGCGTGCAGGGCACGGCGTACCCACTGGTCGGTGACCGCATGGGTGGTGACCGGCAGGACGAGGGCGACGGCGAGCGCCGCCCCGAGCGCCCCGACGCCCGTCTCGGCGAGGCGCAGGCCGAGCAGCCCGGGGTGCAGCACGCCCAGGAGGCCGTACAGCAGGCCCGCCATGACGGTCACGAAGAACATCATCCAGCTGTACGACGGGGCCGCCGTGTAGAAGATCCCGAACACGCAGACGGCGATGAGCGCGGCCGTGGGCGCCGGGGCGCCGTGCAGCGGAACGGCGACCAGGAGCCCGGCGGCGATGCCGCTCACCGTGCCGAGGAGCCGCCGGAAGCCTCGTACGAGCGTCTCGCCGCGCGAGGCGGTGTTCACGAAGATCCACCAGGCGGTGCCGACGGCCCAGTACCAGCGGTCATGGGACACCACCTCACCGGCGGCGATCGCGAAGGCGCACGCGGCGGTCGCCTGGAACGCCTGACGGGTGGCGGGCCGGGCCAGGCCCCGCCCGTCGAGGGGAGCCGGCGGCGTGGGCAGGGGCGTACGGCGCTCGATGCACCACATGCCGAATCGCACCGCTGACGCGGCGGCGAGTGACAGCGCGACAGCCGCGTACAACCGCGGGATCTCGTCCGGCACCGCGCGCAGGAACTGGGCGGCGAAGAACATCATGAACGCGAAGACGCCGGCCGAATGGCCCCGCGGCCCCCAACGGCGGGCGTGAACTCCGGCGAAGACAACCGCGAGCCAGGCCGCGTCCCGTGCCTGTGGCACGCCGTGCAGTGCGCTCGCGAGCGCGAGGACCGGAAGCCCGGCGAAGGGCAGCAGCGCGGTCGTGATCGCCTGGCCGCGCACGGTCGGGTCCGCGACCGTGAACAGGGCGAGCAGCGCGGCGAGGCCGCCGGTGACCGAGGCGGACAGCGGCAGTCCGGCCGCCTCGCACACGGTCACGGCGAGGCCGATGCCGAGCACCGCGCGCAGAGAGATCCGCAGCCGGAACAGCCCCGGGTCCGGAGCCGTGAACATCTTCTTCACCTTCGGACGCCCGCCCCACTACTTGCCTGTGTGTCGCCTGATTGCCCGCATGCCCGGGTGACGTCACTGGCACGAGGACATGGAAATGGCGCCGCGGGCACGGATTCCGGCTTCGTCACCGGTCCTGCGCTGCGCGGCGCCATTGATACGAGTAAGCAAACCATCACTACGGCAGTGGCTCAAGTGAGCCCGAATCGACTGAGCCATTGGTACAGTCACGAAAGATCCACTCAGGTGACAGGGAGGCCAACGGACCATGTCTGTGGATGAACTCGACACCCGCATCCTGCGGCTGCTGCTCGAGCAGCCGCGGACCAGTGTCCGCGAGTACGCACGCACCCTGGGCATCGCCCGCGGCACGCTTCAGGCCCGGCTGGACCGTCTGGAGCGCGATGGGGTGATCACCGGAACGGGGCCCTCACTCTCCCCCGCCGCGCTGGGCCACCCGGTGCTCGCCTTCGTGCACATCGAGGTGACACAGGGCCACCTGGACGACGTGGGTGACGCCCTGGCGGCCGTACCGGAGATCGTGGAGGCGTTCTCGATCACCGGGGGCGGTGATCTGATGACCCGGGTCGTGGCGCGGGACAACGAGCACCTCGAGGACGTCATCCAGGCACTGATCAGCCTGCCCGGGGTTGTCCGCACCCGCACGGAGGTGGCACTGCGCGAGCGTGTACCGCACAGGCTGCTGCCCCTGGTCGAGTCGATCGGACGCGCGGCAGGCCGCTGACCGACCGCGGGCCGGCCTTAGGAGCGGCGACGGGGCTTGCCGCGTCCCGTGCCCTTGGAACCGCCGGCACCGCGGGAGCCGCCGGAACTGCCCCGCGGGTTCCTGCCGGTGGATTTCTTCGCCGCCGCCGGCTTGCGCCGTGCCGCCGACGCGTCGGACTGCTTGCGCCCCGGCTGGGCCGCGGGGGCGTTGCGTCCCCGCGTGCTGTTGACCGTCCGCCCGCGGACGATCCCGATGAAGTCCTCCACCAGATCGGTGGTCGCGCCCTCGGGCCAGGACAGGGCGACACTCGACTGCGGGGCGTCCACGACCGTCCGGTAGGTGAGATCCCTGCGGTGGTGCAGCCGAGCGAGCGACTGCGGCACGACGAGGAGGCCTACGCCTGCCGCGACCAGTTCGATCGCGTCCGCCGTCGTGGCGGGACGCTCGAAGGCGGGCTCACCGGGTGGCCGTTCCCAGCCGAGGACGTCGTCGAGCGGGTGGAAGACGACCTCCTCGGCCAGGTCCTTCACCGACACCTCCTCGGCCGCCGTGATCACATGGTCCTTGGGGACCACGACCACGCTCACCTCGGTGTAGAGCGGGATCGCGCTGAAGAAGGTGCGGTCGACCGGCAGCCGCAGCAGCCCCGCGTCCGCCCCGCCCTCACGCAGCACATCCGACACCTCGTGGGATGCCACCTGGAGCAGGGTCAGCGGGATGTCGGGCAGGCGTTCGTTCCAGATCCGCACCCATTTGGCGGGCGTCACCCCGGGGACGTACGCGAGCCGGAACGAGGGGGATGCTTCCGAGCCTGTCACTCCGCCAGGTTACCGGGCGTGGTCGGACGTCTCGCACATGGCCGATATTCTGGAGACCATGAAGTCGCACCAGTCCCCCCAGACGATGAAGCCGGCCACCGCCGCGAAGAAGCTGGGCGTGTACCTCCCCGCCACGCCCGCCGAGTTCCAGGAGGGCGTCGTCTCGCGCGCCGAGCTGAACACGCTGCAGGCCGATCCGCCCCAGTGGCTGCTGGAGCTGCGACGCGACGGACCGCACCCCCGCCCGGTGGTCGCGGCGAAGCTGGGTGTCTCCATCGCGGGCCTGGCGCGCGGCGGGGTGACGGAAGCCCTCACCACCGAGCAGATCGAGGCCCTGAAGCAGAACCGGCCCGAGTGGCTGGAGAAGGAGCGCGCCACGCAGGCCGAGGTCCGCAAGGAAGCGGCGCGCATCAAGAAGAGGGACACCGAACGCGCCGAAGCCGCCGAGCAGTCCCACGGGCCGCGCCCCTGATCTTCGGCGGTCGCCGTGAAGGATGTGCGCGCATGCTCGACGATCTGGACCGTGCCCTGATCCACGCGCTGCACATCGACGGCCGTGCGCCCTTCAGCCGGATCGCCGCCGCCCTGGACGTCTCGCCCCAGACCGTCGCCCGCCGCTACCGGCGGCTGCGCCACGAGGCGTCCTTAAGGGTCGTCGGGCTCGCGGATCCCCACCTGGCGGGCCAGACGCAGTGGATTCTCCGGCTCACCACAGCGGCGGGCTCGGCTCGGGACCTCGCCCGCGCGCTGGCCCGCAGACGGGACACCTCGTGGGTCAAGCTCACCTCGGGCGGCACCGAGATCGTCGCCATCGTCCACGCCCCCACTGACGCCGCTGCCGGCGGCAATCCGCTGCTGCTGCGCGACATCCCCCGTACCAGCGACATCACCGCGGTCTCCGCCCACTACCTGCTCCACATGTACCTCGGAGGCCCGACCAACTGGCGCCGGAGTACCGAGACTCTCGACGAGGACCGGCAGCGCATCCTGCGAGCGGACAACCGGGACTCGACGGTTAATGTGCCCTTGTCGCGTCCACTCGGAGACAGGGACGCGGACCTGCTGACGGCTCTGCAGAAGGACGGCCGCACCGACCACGCCGAACTCGCCCGGGCGACCGGCTGGTCAGCGGCCACCGTGGCGCGCCGACTGGCCGATCTGCGGGCGGGCGGGGCCCTCTTCTTCGACGTCGAGGTGGACGCCGCGTTGTTCGGCGCCAACACCCGGGCTCTGCTGTGGATGTCCGTGAGCCCGGCGCGTCTGGAGCACGTCGCGACGACACTCGCGGGTCACGACGAACTGGCCTTCGTCGCGGCCACCACCGGGCCCACCAACCTGGTGGCCCAGGCGCTGTGCAAGGACCCCGCCGACCTGCACGACTACCTTGTCCACCGGCTCGGATCCCTGGAAGCGATCCGCTCCCTGGAGACGAGTCCGGTGCTCCAGAACGTCAAGGCGGCGAGCCCGGTGATCACGGATCTCGCCCGCTCGCGGCTCAGCGTCACGCCTCCACGCGGACGGTCGTGAAGGCACGTACGCCCGGCAGGCACGCGCTCCGGTACGACGGCCAAAGCCGCCGCACCGGAGCACTCGCGCCCGCGTGGATCCGTCTCGGTCAGTGCTCCGAACCGGTGGTGGTGACGGCATCCTTCGCGGCCTTCTCAGCCATCAGCACACTGGTCACGAAGCTCACCGACAGCAGCGCGGCGCCCGCCCAGAAGGCCACCTGGACGCCGTGCAGGGCGGCCGAGGGGCCTCCCGCCGCGGCATTGTCGAGATAGACGCTCCCAAGGACGGCGACCCCGAGTGTGGCGCCCAGTTGCTGGACGGCGTTCAGGAGCCCCGCGGCCGATCCGACCTCCTGCGGTCGCAGCGGCTTGAGGGCGAGGGTGAAGAAGGCGGGGCTGAAGAGCCCGGCGCCCAGACCGATCACGCAGAGCGCGATCAGCAACGGCTTGGGGTACTTCGCGGGATCCGAGGCATGGTAGACCGCGATGGCCGCCAGCGCTCCGGCGAGGAGCACGGACAGTCCCAGGGGCATCGTGCGATGTCCGCAACGCCGGACCAGGTGGGCGCCTGACGCCCAGGACGCCACGGCCAGCCCCACCGACCACGGGGCGAGTGTCAGCCCCGCGCCGAGCACGCCGGTGCCGAGACCCAGCTGAAGCTGCAGCACGACGACCATCGTCAAACCGTTCGTCACGGCGAAGAACACAAGGGATGTCACGAGGGCTGCCGGGAAACCGCGGTGGCCGAACAGGCTCGGCTCCACCACGGGGCTGCGCCCGGCCGTGGCCGCGGAGCGCTGGTGCAGCGCGAACACTGCCATCACGATCAGGCCCGCCGCGATGGCACCCCAGCTCCACGGGGACATGGCGGACAGGTCGGCGCCGATCAGCGGGTACACCAGGAGACCGGTGCCCGCCATGGCCGCGAGCGTGCTGGTCAGGTCGAGCGTGGGCCGCTTCGGGGCGCGGTTCTCCGGCAGTCTGGGAGCGAGGGCGAGCACGACCAGGGACACGGGAACGTTGACCAGGAACGCCGCACGCCACGATGAGCCGAAGAGGTCGGCGTGGGTGAGGACACCGCCGAGCACCGGCCCGCAGACGGCGGCCAGGCCCATCACGGGACCGATGCTGCCCAGGGCCTTGGACATCTCGTCGCCGGAGAACATCGCCTTGATCAGCCCGATGGTCTGCGGAATGATCAACGCCGCAGCGGCGCCCTGCACCGCCCGGAACACGATCAGCGGATCCGGCGCGGGGGACAGCGCACAGGCGAGGGACGCGAGCATGAAGCCGATTACGCCGACCACGAACATGCGTCGGCGGCCCGCGATGTCGCCGAGCCTGCCGCCCGTGATCAGCAGCACGGCGAACGGCAGTGTGTAGGCCGTCGTGAACCATTGGACGTCGGACACCGATCCCCCCAGATCGGCGTGGATCACGGGTGCGGCGACCTGCACGATGGTCGTGTCCAGCAGGTTCATCGCCTCGCCCAGCAGCAGGGCGGTGAGCGCCGTCCAGCGCCATCGGTACGCCGTCGCCGTGGCAGGCGAAAGCACGCGCTCAGCAGTCATCGGGGTTCCTCTCCACCGTCGTCGACACGCCGGGCCGGTCCCTTGGTGCGGGCGTCCGGCGCGGCCAAGGGCCAGCGTGCGAGCGCGGATCCCGGCAGCTCCAGCCAGAGCGCGGCGATGGAGGATTTCTTCCATCTGCGGCCCCGGGATGGCGAATTCCCACATGCGGCGGTGGTGCGGGCCGCAGGGAACGCTGCACACGACACAGCGTCCTCAAGGGCCCGCGCCCCGGGAAAATGCGTCGACAGCCCCTCGCGGCACCGGGCAGAGTGACCGCCCATGACGAGCAGTGAGCTGTGGACGCGTGCGACTGCCGACCGTTATGACGCCGAGGAGAGCACGATGTCCTCGCCCGAGGTCCTCGGACCCACCCTCGCGTTCCTCGCCCGGCTCGCCGGAGAGGGCCGGGCGTTGGAGTTCGCCATCGGAACCGGTCGAGTGGGCGTCCCGCTCCGGGAACGCGGTGTGCCGGTGGCGGGCATCGAACTGTCCGAGGACATGGCGGCGGTCCTGCGGCGCAAGGTCGGCGAGGACACCCTGCCGGTGACGATCGGGGACATGGCCACCACCGTCGTACCGGGCGAGTTCACCCTGGTCTATCTCGTCTACAACACCATCTCGAACCTGCTCACACAGGACGAGCAGGTCGAGTGCTTCCGCAACGCGGAACGCCATCTGGCCCCCGGCGGCCGGTTCGTCATCGAGCTCGGCGTGCCGCCGCTGCGACGCCTGCCTCCCGGTCAGGCCGCGGTGCCGTTCGATGTCTCCGAGGGGCATCTCGGCTTCGACACCTTCGACGTCGTCGCCCAGGTCCTCGTCTCGCACCACCTCACCCGCGACGGCGATGACGGCCGGTACCGCCGCGAGAGCTCCCGGCACCGGTACGCGTGGCCGGCGGAGCTCGATCTGATGGCCCGGATCGCAGGGCTCGAACTGGAACGGCGTGTCGCGGACTGGGACGGGGCGCCGTTCACGGAGCACTCCGGGAAGCACATCTCCGTGTGGCGCAAGCCTGCCTGAGCCGGTGCCCCCGACGGGCCACGGTAGCGGCCTGCCCTCCGCCGAGATCGACGCCGCCGGAAACATCTACGTCGCCTGGCAGGACTGCCGCTTCCGCTCCGGCTGCTCCTCCAACGGCATCGTCTACTCGACCTCCAGCAACGGCACCACCTGGTCCGCCGTGACGCGGGTACCGATCGACGCCACCATCAGCAGCGTGGACCACTTCATCCCCGGCTTCGGCATCGACCACACCACCTCGGGCAGCACCGCCGAGCTCGGCCTCTACTGCTCCTTCCACCCGAACGCCAACTGCAGCAGGCCCACCTGCCAGTTGGCGGTCGGCTTCATCTCCTCCATCAACGCCGGCGCCACCTGGAGCACTCTGCAGACTGTCGCCGGACCCATGTCGCTCGCCCAGGTCGCCGGCAGCACCCAGGGCAGCACGGTCGGCGACTACATCTCCACCTCGATGGTGAACGGCCGCAGCGTCTCCATCTTCGCTGTCGGCAAGACCCCCACCAACGGCCAGGCCTTCGACGAGAGTCTGTACACCGTCGCAGGCGGCCTCGCCCTGCGCTCCGGGACCACGCCCTCCACCAACGGCCCGGTCCTGTTCAGCACGGCGAACCACCCGACTGCAAGAATCACACTGCCCGTCAGGAACTGATCCGGCATCATTGAGCCGGCTGGCCGGCCCGCTGAGCAGAGCGGACCGGCCACCACTGCGTCAGCTCCTCGGATGGGTCGGCATCACACTCCGGTGCACCGGATCCACCGGGTTCTCCGCATCGCCCGGCAAGGCCGCACGGGCGCCGGCACCGACGCAGTGGGCATGGGCTCGGTCGTGGTCGGCGCCGGACGAACCGAAGACGACGCCGCAGTGGCGTCGACGACGCCGCGGTACTCGTGACGGCCAGGGACGAGGACGGCGCAACCGGCCCCGGCCCAGGCTCTGGTCAGTGCGATCGGCTGACAGTCGACTACCCGCCAGAGCCACGGAACCTCAGCTCTCGCGGTTCCGGGGGACGGCGGACTGCCTGCGGGGTCAGGCGGTGCCGGGCCGGCGGCGGTGGTCGTCGCGGCAGCCGCAGCGGTGGTAGACGCGTCCTCGGTCTCGCTCGGGAGTGGGTGAGTCGCGCGCGGTGCCCGCAGGCTCCGGCGAAGAGGGTGAGCACGAGGACGGTGTGCCCGTTCACCCACCTCCCGGCGCGACGAGCCCGGTCTCATACGCCAGGACCACCGCCTGCGTCCGGTCGCGGAGGTTCAACTTGGCGAAGATCCGGGCCACATGGGTCTTCACCGTCGACTCGCTCAGCGTCAGCGCACCCGCCAGCTCGGTGTTGGAGAGCCCGCGCCCGAGTAGCGTGAGCACCTCCACCTCGCGCGGCGTCAGCGGGGTCAGGTCGCGGTGGAGCGCCGGGGTGCCTCCCGCGAACCGCTCGACCAGGCGACGCGTGATCGACGGCGCGAGCAGCGCGCCCCCGGTGTCCACCAGCCGTACGGCGGCGGCGAGATGGGCGGACGTGACGTCCTTGAGCAGAAAGCCGCTCGCACCGGCGGCGAGGGCCTCGTACACGTAGTGGTCCAGGTCGAAGGTGGTCAGCATGATCACCCTGCACCGCGGGAGCCGGTCGAGGATCCGGCGGGCGGCCTCCAGGCCGTCCATGGTGGGCATCCGGATGTCCAGCAGCGCGACGTCGGGCCGGTGGGCCAGGGCCGCGGCCACCGCCTCGGCGCCGTCGGCGGCCTCGGCGACGACGTCGATGCCGCGCGCGGTGAGGATCATCCGGAAGCCGGTGCGCACGAGCTCCTGGTCGTCGGCGATCACCACCCTGGGGCGGCGTTCCATATCGCCGTGTTCCACGTCGCCTTGGGGAACCGCCCCGGTCATGGCCGGTCCAGCGGGATGCGCGCGCGGACCCGGAAGCCACCGCCGAACCTGCGCCGGGCGTCGAGGTCGCCGCCGTACACCGCGACCCGCTCGCGCAGGCCGAGCAGCCCGCGCCCGGCCCCGTCGGCGGGCTGCCGTCCGGCCACCGCGTCGCCGGCGAGCACGCTCGGCCCGCTGTTGAGCACCTCCACCCGCAGGTAGTGGTCCGCGTACCGCACCGTCACCTCGACCTTCCCCCCGTCCCCGTGCTTGAGCGCGTTGGTCAGCGCCTCCTGGATGATCCGGTACGCCGTCACGTCGATGCCACCGGGCAGCGGCCTCGGCTCGCCGGAGATCCGCACCTCCACCGGCAGGCCGGCGAAGGCGAACCGGTCGATCAGCGGGCTGAGCCGGGCCAGACTCGGCTGCGGCGCGAACTCGGCCTCTGCCTGGTCGTCGCGGCCGTCCTGCGCGGGGGCCAGCAGGCCCAGCAGGTGCCGCAGTTCGGTCATCGCGTTCCGGCCCGCCGCCTCGACGGCGGCCATCGCGGCGGCCGCCTCCTGCGGCGCGGTGGTGAGCACCTCGCGGGCGGCCGAGGACTGCACGACCATCAGGCTCACGTTGTGGCTGACGATGTCGTGCAGCTCTGCTGCGATCCTGGCCCGCTCGGCTTCGACGGCCGTGCGTGCCGCGCTCTCCCGCTCCCGCTCCAGCAGCCAACCGCGCTCGCCGATCGCCGCCCGGTACGCCCGTCGCGCCCGGGCCGTCGCGACCAGCCAGCCGACCGCGGCCGCCGCCACCAGGGCGGCAACCCAGCCCGTCTCCGTTCCCCACACGTCGCCAGCTTCCCAGCTCAGGTCTTGATCCACATCATCCGGGGGTGCCGCCCTGGTACATCCCAGGTACTACGGCCGCGGAAGGTTACACCCGGGGTGGGACGCCCCGCCGGGGCCGCCGCTCCTACCGTCGGGTTCCATGAATAATGATCCCGCCGGGAGCACCCGGCAGGACGGCGCGCAGGTCGTCGTCGAGCTGTCCGAGGTCCACAAGGAATTCGGAGACGCCAAGGCCCTCGACGGCGTCGACCTGCGGATCCGGGCGGGCGAGGCGGTCGCCGTCATGGGGCCCTCCGGCTGCGGCAAGTCCACGCTGCTGAACATGGTGGCCGGGCTGGACCGGCCGACCTCCGGCACCGTCCGGGTTCAGGGGCAGGACCTCGGGCAGCTGAACGAGACCGGACTGGCCCTGTTCCGCCGCCGCCACATCGGCATGATCTTCCAGTTCTTCAACCTCATCGACGACCTCCCAGCACTCGACAACGTCGCCCTGGCCGCCCAGCTCACCGGCACCACGGCCCGCCAGGCTCGCCGCCGCGCGCTGGAGCTGCTCGACGAACTAGGTGTCGCACACCGCAAGGACACCTACCCGGCCACGCTCAGCGGCGGCGAACGCCAGCGCGTCGCGGTGGCCCGCGCCCTGATGAACCGCCCGGCCCTGCTGCTCGCGGACGAGCCCACCGGCGCGCTGGACAGCCGCTCCGGCGAGCAGGTGATGGACCTGCTGATCGACCTCAACCAGATCGGGCAGACCCTGCTGATCGTCACCCACGACCCCAACCTGGCCGCCCGCTGCGCGAGCCGCCTGGTCGAGGTCGCGGACGGCCAGGTGGCGCGCGAGAGCACGATGGAGCGGGCGGCATGAGCGCCGTTCGGCGGGCGTCACGGGCAGCTGTGAAGCGCCGGAAGCTGCAGACGACCATCATCGGCATAGTCGTCCTGCTCTCCACCGCGACGATCGTGGTCGCGCTGGGGCTGATGGCGGCTGCTGCGGCTCCCTTCGACGACGCGTTCTCCCAGCAGCACGGAGCCCATGTCGTGGCTACCTTCGACAGCTCCAAGGTGTCGGATGCGCAACTGACGCAGATGGCTCGGAGCCCAGGAGTGAAGGCTGCCGCCGGGCCGTTCGCCGAGGCCATCGTCAACGTCCCTGACGCGACGCCGGGTTTCTCGGCCGGACCGATGACGGTGGTGGATCGTTCCGGTCCGAACAGCCCGGTGGACCATCTGAATCTGTGGGCCGGCCGCTGGCCCACCGGTCCTGGCGAGATCGTCCTGAACAGCCCCCCGTTCGGGCGCAATGCGTCGTTCCCGTCCGACTACGTGCTCCCGCTGCCTGACGGATCGAAGCTCAGGGTCGTCGGCTACGCCTACAGCGTGAGCCAGTCGGCCGGTGCGTGGGTGACACCGGACCAGCTCATGGCCCTGCATCCGAGAACCAGCCAGATGCTGTACCGCTTCGCCGCTTCCGCGACGGACGAGGACATCCGCGCCGATGTGGCGACGGTCACTGCGGGCCTGCCGCAGGGCTCCTTGACCGGATCACAGTCCTACCTGGCCCTGAGGAAGACCGTCGCCGTCCAAACCGACGCCTACGTCCCGTTCCTGATGACGTTCGGCGTCCTCGGGCTGGTGGTCGCCATCCTGATCGTCGCCAACGTGGTCAGCGGCGCGGTCGTTTCGGGCTTCAGGCATATCGGAGTGCTGAAGGCGCTGGGCTTCACCCCGAACCAGGTGGCCGCGGTCTATGTCCTGATGATCTCCGTTCCCGCGGTTCTCGGCTGCCTGGTCGGCACTGTCCTCGGCAACCTCCTGGCACAACCCCTGTTGCTCAGTGCGTTCCAGGGGCTCGGGGTACAGAGTGTGAGCCTCGCCTACTGGGTGGATGCCGTCTCATTGCTGGGCATGCCCATGGTGGTCGCTCTTGCCGCACTTGGCCCCGCCCTGCGAGCCCACCGGCTCTCCCCGGCCGAGGCGATCAGCGCGGGCAGCACACCACGCGCTGGGCGCGGACTGGGTGTCCAACGCCGGCTCGGCGCCTCCCGACTGCCGCGTTCGGTCAGCCTGGGGCTGGGCCAGCCCTTCGCCCGCCCGGCGCGCACCGCACTGACCATGGCTGCCATCGTCCTCGGTGTCACCACCGTGACCTTCGCGAGCGGCCTGGGCAAGACCATGACGGCCTATGGAAACGCGGAGGAGCACAACGGCACGTACCAGGTCTATGTGACCGTCGGCGGCCATCGCCCCGATCAGCCCGCACCGACGCTGAGCGATGCCCGGACGGAATCCCTGATGCGCTCCCTGGGTGCGGTCCGCGTCACCGCCAGCACATGGCAGAACGTCAAGTTCGCCGGTTCCACACAGATCCTCAACGGCCAGTTCCTGCGCGGGGACTCCGCAAGCCTGAACTACACGATGGTCAAAGGACACTGGCTGGACGGGCCGGGTGAGATCGTTGTCTCGGGAGGCTTCCTGAGGCAGCGTGGTCTGGCAGTTGGCGACCGACTCACCGTGGATCTGGGAGCCAAGCAGGTCCCGGTGACCATCGTCGGGCAGCTGATGGCCAACGACCCAGACGGCATGCTCTCCAACTGGGCCACCTTGACGGAGCTCGCACCGGACCAGCGGGCCAGCAGATACATGGTCCAGCTCGCCCCGGGCACCGACGCCGATGCCTTCGTGACCGCGTTCAAGAAGGCGTCCGGGCCCGGTCTGTATCCCGTGAAGCACACGTACGAGCTGAACCAGGGGACCCTGAGCGTCGTCAGCTTCGCATCACTCTTCACCCTGATGCTGGCTGCGGTCGCCGCGCTCGGTGTCTTCAACACCGTGGTACTCACCACTCGCGAGCGCCGCCGAAACCTGGGCATGCTCAAGTCCATCGGGATGACACCCCGGCAGGTCACGCTGATGATGATGAGCTCAATGGCGGCTCTGGGCGCCGTCGGCGGCGTTATCGGCCTCCCGCTCGGGGTCCTCGCCCACCGCCTGGTGATGCCGGCGATGGCCCGCGCGGCGCAAATCGACCTCCCGGGATCGATGCTGGACGTCTGGCATGCGCCGCTGCTCATCCTGCTGGCCTTCGCCGGCCTGGTGATCGCCGTACTCGGTGCGCTCATCCCGGCCCGCTCTGCGGCCCGGCTGCCGATCGCCGAGGTGCTGCACAACGAGTGACGGGGGTACGGTCAGGCCGGGCGATGGACGAGGGTCGTCGCCCGGCCTTCACCAAGGAGGTCGACGCCACGCTGCCGGCGGGCGGGGGCTGTCCGTCCTGCCGAAGCCGACACGCTCGTCCAGTTCTTCAACTCCATGCGCGCCGCGATGGCCTCCGGGTGGGTGGGCCCGTCCTGGATCCGCAGCTCACGAAGGCGCCGCTCGGTTTGTCGAAAACGGCCCAGAAACCGGTATTCATGTGGAGCAAGGGGGCCCCCGCCACGATCTGGTGGCCCCGCGCAGACTGCGCCTTCATCCGGCTACGGAGCCCAACTGCTCAGTGGCCTGCTGTCCCGGCCCCCGGCTCCGCGGTGCTGGACGGCCTGGTCGCCGCCACCATGCTCACGATGGGCCGGCTGCTGCCGGTGGCGCCTGACCGCCCCGCGTTCCGCACCGCTTTGCGCTCGTCGAGGTCCATCGCCCCCGGGGCGCGCATCATCAAAGGAGGGGAGACCATCGACGAGGAGTGGCGATGAGGCTGTCGTTCCTTGAACCCCTCTACGCGGAGCCGGGCCCGTTCGCCTCCGTGTACCTGGACACCTCCCGAGACGTCGAGCATCCCGAGCAGGCGATCGCGCTGCGCTGGCGGCGGCTGCGCGAGAGTCTGTCCCGTCAGGGCTCGGACCGGGCGCTGCTGAACGTACTGGAGGAAGTGGTCGGCGCCGACACAGAGGTGCCGGGAAGGCACGGTCAGGCCATCTTCGCCGCCCACGGCACACTCGTCCTGTACGGGGAGCTGCCCAGGCCGCCCGAGCACGACTCCGCGCGCTACAGCACCCTGCCGGACGCGATGCCCCTGGTCGCCCAGCACGTTCCGGAGATCCCCTACATGGCCATAGTCGTCCACTACGGCGGCCTTCCGACCGCCGAGACCCACGGCTGGGTAACTCTGGAGGCGGAGACCGGCACCTGGCCCGTGTCCACCGTCACCCCGGGTGAGCGGCTGCACCGCAGGGTCGCGGTGGCGACCTGGCACGGCACCTCCCTCCGGCTGGGTCACCGGCTGGACGAACGGGCGCGGCGCGCCCATGCCGACGCCGTCGTCGTGGGCGGGGACGAGTGGGCGTGCAACGTACTGATCCGCCGCCTGCCGCACACCCTGCGGGACAAGGTCGTACGCGTGGGCGGCCGGACCCCCACCGACACCGGACGCGCCCTGTTGGAGTCGCAGCTCGACGGCGTCTTCCGCGGTCGCATGGCCGCGCACGACCGGGAACTCGTGGACATCTTCATCGGCCGGCGTGCCCTGGACGGACCCATGACGGAGGGGCTGGCCGCCACCGTCGCCGCCCTCCAGCGCGGCCAGGTCGCGGCAATGCTACTGAACCGGCCGCCAGGATCTTCGCTGCGGCTCTGGGCGGGCTCACAGCCCGCTCAGCTCGCCCTGACCGAGGCGGAGCTGATGTCCTTCGGCGTGCGCGCCCCGCGCGAGGAACGCGTCGACGAGGCCCTCGTCCGGGCCCTCGTCGGCACCGGTGCCGAGCTGGTCTTCGTACCGGAGAGCGAGCTGAGGCTGTGCGAGAGCATGGGCGCCCTGCTGCGGTACACCGACCCGGGGACCCCGTCCTGACGCCAACGCGCTGCGCCTCCCGGCGGAGTTCGTCCCCGCGGACGAGGTGGCATCCGCGTACGGGGACACGCCCGTTCCGCTCCCCCAAGGGCAGGTGACCACCCAGCCCTCACTGATCGCCATGATGGTCTCCGCTCTCGGCCTCACCGGAGACAAACAGGTCCTGGAGGTCGGGACCGGCTACGGCTGGCAGACCGCGCCGCCGGCCCGCTTGGCCGCGTAAGTCGTCAGCGTCGAACGCTGGCCCGGCCTGGTCGACGAGGCCCGCCTGCGGCTGTCCGGGCGTCGGCGATGCTGAGGTCGTACCCGGCGACGGGACCCCCGGGATGCCGACCGTGCCCCGTACGACGCCGTCATCGTCTGCGCGGCCTTCCCGCAAGTGCCTGAGCCGCTCGTGGATCAGCTCCGCACCGGTGGCCGGCTCGTCCAGCCGATCGGGCAGGGCGGGCAGGAGCGCGTCGTGCTGTACGAGCGGCGGGCCCACAACCTGGTGCACCGCCAGACGGTCCGCGGCCCGGTTCGTCCGGCCGTACGGCGCGCACGGCTACGACCAGCGGTGACGCGCTCAGCGCTGATAGGTCCCGACCAGGGTGCCGGAGGCCGGCCCCCTGCCCTTCAGGGCACGGTGCACGTCCTCGACGCCCGGATGGTCGTGCAACGGCAGTGGCTCGGACAGGGCGTACAGACGGAAGAAGCAGCGGTGCGGCCCGTGCCACGGTGGAGGCGTCGGCCCTCCCCAGCCGACGCGGCCGAAGCCGTTGGGCCACGGCAGGCCCCCTGGGGCTTCTGGCCCTCCGCCGCCCCGGTGCTCCCCGGATCGATGCCGGTCACCAGCCAGTGCAGGAAGGTCGCCCCCGGCGCATCCGGGTCCTCGCACAGGAGCACCAGCTCCGCGGCCTCGTGGGGCACCCCCGACCAGGTCAGGGGCGGTGAGATGTTCTCACCCTCCCCGCTGTACCGACGGGGGATCACCGTTTTGTCGTCGAACGCGGTGCTGCAGAGTTCAATTCCGCTCATGCGCGCCGCCATGCCCACAACAGCAGCACCGGCACCGGTCCACACCCCAAAACCCCCGTTCGGCCGAGCCCACCCGGGGCCGCCTCTGGAAGCGGGGTGAAGATGGCAGTGTGCCGACAAGGATCCTGCTCGAGGGCCGCCCTGGCGCGGGCAAGACGACCGCCCTGCGTCGGCTGGCCGCGCTGCTGCCCACCCACGCGGCCAGCGGCTTCACCACGGAGGAGATCCGGCAATCCGGCGCCCGCGTCGGTTTCGCTCTGGAGACCCTGGCGGGCCGACGGGAAGTGTTCGCCCATGTCGACCTGCCCGGTCCGCCACGGGTGGGGAAATACGGCGTCGACCCGGGCGTCATGGAACGACTGGCGCTGCCGTCGCTTCTGCCGGCAGCATCCGAGGAGGCAACAGGGCGGCTGGTGCTCATCGACGAGCTGGGGCGGATGGAACTGGCGTGCACGGCGTTCCGGCACGCGGTCGACGCGCTGTTCGCCGCAGAGGTCGACGTCGTCGCCACGGTCCACACGCACCCCGATCCGTTCACCGACGCCCTCAAGCGGCGCACCGACATCGAGGTCGTCCAGCTCACTCCGGCAAACCGGGACGTCCTGCCGGGGGAGCTCGCGGCTCGGCTGCAACAGCCCCGGACGCACGGAAGGCCTCCCCCTCACGGATGAGAGATCGGCCTCCGACCTGCTGAGAGCGGAGTCGGGGCGACCGGTTGTGTCGACCGCCCGTCCCGGGATCACCCAGCAACCAGTCGAACTTGTGCTGGGTCAAGCCCGACTGGATCAGCACCAGGTTGCACAGGCCGGCTACGTACGCCTCGTCACTGTCGTCTCCCGTTCCCATGGCGGCGCATCATGCCGGTCCCCTGATGCATGCCACCCTGGAGCCGGAGATGGACGAGCACTTGGCCACGGAAGCCGGCCGGGTCGGCGGGCGGGTCCCGTTGTCGGCCCGTGCCGAACCCGCGAAAGCCTGCTGGAACGCACAGTTGGGCAGTGTGACGCGTCACATACAGACAACACTGCACCACTGTGGGAACTTCAAGTGCCCTTCCTGCCAGCCTAGTTACTGAAATGCCGAGCATGAGGTCCGGCCGACCGCCCGGATCGCGTCGCTCGTCCCATGTGTGCGTAAGAGGCGGAACCGCCGGCCGGCGGGGGAACCGGCGAGAGGGGCGGCCCGCCTGCGGAGAGGATCGAATGCGCTCTTTCGAAGCCCTGACGCTTGATCAGGTAGTCGACACGGCTCGCTATCCCCTGTCGGAACTCGCGAGCGCCCGGGGACAGACCGTGGTTTCCCGTGCCCGGCGCGACCTGTTGACTCTCGGATGCACCGTGCTGCCGGACTTCATTCGCCCGTCGCTACGCGATGTGCTGCGGCAGGAGTGCTCGGCCATCGCCCCCCGGGCGTACCACGACACCGAGACGGTGAACGTCTACAACATCGCAGTGGACTCGGCACTGCCGGAGGACCATCCGGGCCGGAAGATCTTCGAGCGGGGTAACGCGTTCGTCGCGCGGGACCGCATCCCCGCGGACTCCCTCGTCAGCCGGCTCTACTCCAACATGGCGTTCCGGCACTTCATCGCCCGCTGCTTCGAACTGCCGGAGCTGCACGAGCTGGCGGACCCGCTCTCCGGGCTGGTTCTCAACGTCATCGCGCCGGGCATGGAGCACCCCTGGCACTTCGACACCAACGAGTTCACCGTGAGCATGCTCACCCAGCAAGCGCAGGCCGGCGGAGTCTTCGAGTACTGCCCGAACATTCGGACCGCGCAGGACGAGAATTTCGACGACGTCCGGGACGTAGTGGACGGCCGGGGCGAGCGGTTGACCCGGCGCCTCCCCCTGCAACCTGGTGACCTTCAGTTGTTCAAAGGCCGCTACTCGCTGCACCGAGTGAGCCCGGTGCGCGGCGAGGTCGCGCGCCACTCCGCGATATTCGCCTACAGCGAGCGCCCCGGCGTCATCGGGAGCGTGGAACGGACCCGGCAGCTCTTCGGCCGGGTGCTGCCCGAGCACCTGGCGGCCGAGGGCCGGGCGGTCCGCGGCGACCGGCTCCTGGACTAGTGCCGTGGCAGGCAGCGTTTGCCCGTTGAGGAGCGGCGTCATGGGGGTCCCCCCTGCTCGAGCGGAGTCGAGAGCTTGGGGGCGCGTGCTCTCGGCGTGCCGGCCGGAAGCCCTCGTACTGGACGTACTTGGGCTTTCGGCCGGTGCGGCGAAAGCATGTGCCGGGCGTCGCGACGGGGCGAACGTTGCCTGCTGCGGCACTAGCGGATGGCGAGAACGCGTAGTCGCCGTAGGCCGTTTCCCCTGCGCGATCCCACGGAGGAGTAAGCCCTGTGCGTTTCGACATGACCGGAAAAGTCTCACTCGACCACATCTACGACCAGCCCGATCCGCGAACCTATTTCAGGGTGCTGCGCCCGCTCGACTACTGCGTTCCGCAGCGGGCCAAGCCCTACTTCGCCAAGATCATCACGGAGTACCGGGAGTCCCGGCACGTCGCGGTACCGAAGGTGCTGGACATCGGCTGCTCGTACGGAACCAACGCCGCCCTGCTGAAGTATGACGCGACCATGGACGAGCTGTACGCGCGCTACGGCGACGAGGAGCGTGCGGGTGAGAGCCGCGAGGCTTTGCTGGCCCGCGACCGGGAGCTGGCACGGTCGCGCCAACCCCCGCAAGCGATCCGCTTCGTCGGCCTCGACACCTCCGGCAGCGCACTGTCCTACGGCCTTGAGGCCGGGTTCCTCGACGACGCGGTGCAAGCCGACCTGGAAGAGCACGAGCCCACACCGCGACAGCGCGCCCAGCTCTCGGGTACGGACCTGGTGATCTCGACGGGCTGCGTCGGCTACGTCACCGAGCGGACGCTCACGCGAGTAGTCCGAACACAGGGCATCCGCCGGCCCTGGATGGCGCACTTCGTGCTGCGGATGTTCCCGTTCGACCCCGTCGAGCGCGCATTGGCGAGTCTGGGCTACCGGACCGTCCGCGTCGACGGGGTGTTCAGACAGCGGCGGTTCGCCTCCCCGCAGGAGCAGGCGCTCGTGCTCGACAGCATGTCGGCCGCAGGGGTGGATCCACGGGGCCTGGAAGCGGAAGGCTGGCTGTACGCACAGCTCTACATTTCCCGGCCGTACGACATCACAGGTACCGACGATCCGAATGGAGAAGAGAGTTGAAGGCCAGTCAGGATGCGTCAGGCAACGCGACCTTCGCCCAGGAGGACAGCCTCCCGCGCGTGACGCTGCCTACGCTGGATGCGAGCTGCGAGAGGTTTCTCGCCTGGTGTACGCCGCTGCTGACCGCCGACGAGCGGTCGGCGACCGAGGCGGAGGTCGCCGCCTTCCTCCGACCCGGTGGCCCCGGCCGGGTGCTGCATGCCGCGCTGGAGGAGTACGACGCCACGGAGGGCGTGCACAGCTGGCTCGACACCTTCTGGCCGTACCGATACCTGGGCCGCCGGGACCGGATCGCGCTCAACGCCAACTTCTTCTTCCTGTTCCAGGACTCCGACCAGGCGCAGGTGGAGCGGGCGGCCGGGCTCGTCGCCGGGGCCCTCAACTACAAGCGGCAGCTCGATCAGGGGCTGATTCCACCGGTGGTGCAGCGCGGAGCACCTCAGTCGATGGTGCAGAACAAGTTCCTGTTCTCCACCACGCGTATCCCCGGCGTGCAGCAGGACACCGTCCGCGCCCCCTACACCGAGGAGTGGCCGGGCCCGTCCGAGGCCCGGCATGTCGTGGTGTTCTTCCGGGGCGGCATGTTCCGGCTGGACGTGCTGGGTCCGGGCGGTGTCCCACACAGCCTGCATGACATCGAGGCGGGACTGCGCGCCGTGATGAAGGCCGGCGCCGACCCGGCCGGCACGGACACCTCGGTGGGCCACCTCACCACCATGGCCCGCGCGGAGTGGGCGGCCGCCCGGGAGTCCCTGGTCGCCAGCCACCCCCGCAACGCCGACGCCCTTGACGTTGTCGAGACCGCGCTGTTCTGCGTCGCTCTGGAGGACTTCGCCCCTGCGGACGTCCACGAGGCCTGTGACCAGCTGCTGTACGGCGACCGCGGCAACCGCTGGTTCGACAAGGCCGTGTCCTTCGTCGTCTTCGCCGACGGACGGGCGGGCATCAACGTCGAGCACTGCGAGTTGGACGGGACCACGATCCTCACCTTCACCGACGCCCTGCTCAACACCCCGTCCGAGGAGCAGTCCCGGCAGTCCGGAGCCCGCTCCCAGGGGCTTCCGGCGCTGGAGCGGATCGTGTTCGAACTGGACGACGCGCTGCGGGACCAGGCGCGCTCCGCCGCCGACGCGTTCGCGGCGTACGGCGAGAACACCGCGACGAGCACGTTGTCGTTCGCGGACTTCGGCAGCAGCGCGGCCAAGGTGTTGGGGGTCTCGCCGGACGCGTTCGTCCAAGCCGCCTACCAGCTCGCCCACCAGCGCGCCAAGGGGCACCTGGGTGCCACGTACGAGTCGATCGCCACCCGGCAGTACCGGCACGGGCGGACCGAGGCGATGCGCGTCGTCACCACCGAGATGGTGGCTTTCGTGGCGGTGATGGAGGACCCGGCAGCGGACGCGGACGCCCGGCGCGCCGCGTTCCGGGCAGCCACCGAGGCCCATGTGGCGCGCGCGAAGGCGTGCCAGGCCGGGCAGGTGCCGGAGCAGCACCTGTGGGAGCTGGAGCTGATCCAGCGCCGGCGCGGGGCCGAGCTCGGGGTGACCGAGCAGCCCGCGCTGTACCGGACGCCGGGCTGGTTGACCATGCGGGACGACTACCTGAGCACGAGCTCCGCGCCGTCCGTCAATATCCAGTACTTCGGCTTCGGGTCGACCAGCAGCCAGTGCATCGGTGTCGCCTATGTGCTGCTTCCCGAGCGGTTCAACCTCTACCTGAGCACGCCGATTGCGGTCGCTGCGCAGATGCGGACGTTCGCCGACCGGCTCCGGGAGGCGATGGACGAACTCCGGGAGCTGCTGGCGTTCGAACGGCCTGAGCACTGAACGGGGCCCGCCGCCGGACCGGAACTCCCGGTCGGGGACCACGGTCCGGCGGCACGGACGGCTCCAGTGGCTGAGCTGATCCTGAGCTGAGCTGAGAAAGCCCAGGTCAGCGTCGCCGCCGTCGGCCGCCGCGCGGACGTTTCCCGCACCTTCCTCTACGGCAATCGCGACGTCGGAGCCGCAGTCACCACTGCCATGACCGAGGCCGGAGAATGCCGCTCCCAGTTGCGTACTGAGATTTGGCGGCCACACCCAGGACGATCTCGCTCAGCCCAGGAAGCTCAGCCGCACCTGACGGTTTGCATTGTCTTTGTTGGTGTCCGCCAACCTTCGTTAAGGCGACCCTCAGCACAGGCACGCACTCGTGTGAACCTTGCCCGCACTGCTACGGCCTCCCCACCACCGCACCTACTGGCGGACGCCCTCAGGGGTGATCTCGAACTTCCTGTTCGTCCTGGGGGCTGGGGAGGGGCGCGGTGGTGGCCCGTGGTATCACGATGGTGGGCAGGACGATGTGCCGCCCGTGGTCCGTGCCGGAGTCGGCGATGAGCTTCAGGGCCAGCTCGCCGGCCTGCCGCCCGATGTCCGAGGGTGACTGGGCCACCGTGGACAGGTCGAACCAGTCGGCGAGCGGCTGATCGTCGAAGCCGAGGACGGAGATCCGTTCCGGGACCGCGATGTGTGTCTTGCGCAGGGTCCGGATGACAGCGACCGCGACCTCGTCCTGTTCGGCGAAGATCGCGGTGGGCGGCTCGCGCAGGCTGAGCAGCTTACCGAGTACCTCGGCCGTGCCGCGCTTGTCGCCCACCTGGGTGGCGACGACCAAGTCGCTGTCGAGGGGGACATTCGCTTCGGTGAGCGCCTGCTGGTAGCCCAGCAGGCGCTCGTTGGAGCTGAAGGAAAAGCCGCTGGCGCCGATCGTCTGCACGAAGGCGATTCGGCGGTGGCCCAGGTTGAGCAGGTGGCGAGTGCCGAAGTGGGCGCCGGCCACGTCGTCGACGTAGACGCTGGGCCGCCCGTCGACGTGCTGGCTGACATAGATGACGGGCATGCCCAGGTTGTCCAGGCGCGTGGTCTCCTCGTCGGTGAGGTCGAAGGAGAACACCAGCAGCGCGTCTGCATTGCGCCGGGCCGGGAGGCGCTCGAAGAACGAGGTGCGCTCGGCCAGGTCGGGGATCACATAGACGTTGAGTTCCATGCCCGCCGCCCGCAGCAGTGGAGCCAGACTGGACAGCGCGGATCCCATGAACCACGCGTCGAGAGCGGGCACGAGCACGGCCACGTTCCCGGTCCGGCCTGTGACAAGGCTTGCAGCCTGCCGGGATACCGCGAAGTTCAGTTCTCGCGCGGCCTCCTCGACACGGGCGCGCACCTCCGGTGAAACCGTGGACAGCCCGCGCAGGGTGCGCGAGACGGTGGATACCGATACCCCGGCCCGCTCGGCTACGTCAGCCATCGTGGGGTGCCGTTGAGCTGGTGACATGAGCGGACGGTAGCACAATCAATGTCTCGTTTACCGATTTCAATGACAGCGCTGCCATGGCGCCCATAAACGAGCAAAAGGGGCTAATACCATGCGCCGCCCCGCCCTGCATACAATCAATTACCGCCAAGTAGCGCATTGACTTCCGGAAAACACCCCCCTAGCGTGCAAGCGTTGTCTCAGCGGAGTTGAAGCAGCCCGATCAAGCTGACCCTCAGAGCTTTGACCTGCGAAGTTGATCTATACAGTCCGTGACAACGCAGTCTCACAACAGAGTCATCTCAGAGCCGTCTCGGCAGCGAGCGCCCTACAGGGAAACCAGCCGCGACAACGGTTTCGCACGACAGGCCCAGCCAGGAGAGACAGTGAAGACCAAGACCTCCAAGACCACCACCAGAGCGGTTCAGTGTTCGGCCGTGCTCGCCGCCGGCGGGCTCCTCCTCGTCGCCTGCGGCTCATCCGGCGACAACGGCTCCGGACAGGCCGGGACGTCGTCGTTCGAAGGGCGCGGACCTATCACGTACGTGGCCGGCAAGGACACCACCGGAACCGTCCAGCCGACGATCGACCGCTGGAACAAGCTGCACCCGAAGGAGAAGGTCACCTTCATCCAGCTGCCGACGGACGCGGACGCACAGCGCCAGCAGATGATCCAGAACGCGGAGACGAAGTCCGACGCCTACACGGTGCTCTCCCTCGACGTCGTGTGGACGTCGGAGTTCGCCGCCCACCAGTGGATCGACAGGCTGCCCGACAAGCAGTTCCCCCTGGGCAAGATGCTCAAGCCGGTAGTCGAGACGGCCAAGTACCGCGGCGGCCTGTACGCGGTTCCGGCCAGCTCTGACGGTGGAATGCTGTACTACCGCACCGACCTGCTGAAGAAGGCCGGCATCAGCGCGCCGCCGACGACGTGGGCGCAGATGAAGGTCGACTGCGCAAAGGTGCAGAAGCTGCCCGCGGCCAAGAACATGTCGTGCTACGCCGGGCAGTTCCAGAAGTACGAGGGTCTGACGGTGAACTTCTCCGAAGCCGTGAACTCGGCAGGCGGCACCGTCACCGACGCCGACGGCAGGCCGGACGTCAGCACCCCCGAGGCGCAGAAGGGCTTGGACTTCCTCGTCAGCTCCGTCAAGGACGGCACGATCCCCAAGGAGGCCATCACATACCAGGAGGAGGACGGCCGCCAGGCGTTCCAGTCCGGCAAGCTGGTCTTCCTGCGCAACTGGCCCTACGTGTACGCCCTGGCCGGCAAGAGCGGGATCAAGGGGGAGTACGCGGTCGCGCCGCTTCCCGGCCTGAACGGACCCGGCTCCTCCAGCCTGGGCGGCCACAACATGGCCCTGTCCTCTTACGCCAAGAACAAGGCCACCGCCCTGGACTTCATCAAGTTCTTCACCAGCGAGGAGACGACAGCCACGTTCCTCAAGGACGCCTCCCTCGCCCCGCCGTACGCCGCTCTGTACGACGACCAGGCTCTGATCAAGCTGTACCCGTACTTGCCCGTCCTCAAGGCGTCCATCCTGCGCGCCGTGCCCCGCCCGCGCGTCGTGCAGTACGGCGACGTGACCTCAGCGATCCAGCAGCAGGCGTACGCCGCCCTGACCGGCACCAAGAGCAGCGCGCAGGCGCTGAAGGATCTGCAGTCGGCTCTGCAGAAGTCCGCGGCGCAGTGAGGAACGGGGCCATGGCCAAGACCGAGATCCCGCCCGCGACCGTCACCGCCGACGACCGGACCAGGCGGCCTTCCGAGCCGGCGAAGCGTCGGCGGCGCGCCCCGCGACAGACCGGCGCAACCGCTGGCTCGGGACGGATGGCGGCCCTGTTGGTGTCACCGACGATGCTGGTGCTGTCGATCGTCGTGCTCTACCCGACACTCATGGCGCTGAAGGAGTCGCTGTACGGGCCGAAGGGCCTGGACCCCAAGACCGGATTCATCAGCCCCACCGAACCGTTCGTCGGTCTGAAGAACTACGCCGACATCCTCGGCGCTACCGGGGACCGGTTCTGGAACGCCTTCGGGAACACCACCTTCTTCACCGTCGTCACGGTCGGCCTGGAGACGATGATCGGTGTGGCCATGGCCCTGATCATGCACAAAGCGTTCCGGGGCCGCGCACTCGTGAGGGCTGGCATCCTCATCCCCTGGGCGGTGCCCACGGCCATCTCCGGGCTTCTGTGGCGGTGGATCTTCAACAGTGACGGCGTCGCCAACGCCTTGATCGGCCACCAGGTCCTGTGGACCACCGAGGGCTTCCACGCCAAGGTCGCCGTCATCATCGCCGAGGTGTGGAAGACCTCCCCCTTCATCGGTCTGCTGGTCCTGGCCGGCCTGCAGGTGATCCCGAAGGAGGTGTACGAGGCCGCCCGCCTCGACGGAGCCGGCCCACCTCGCCAGTTCTGGCACATCACCCTGCCCCTGGTCAAACCGGCGCTGCTGGTGGCGATGCTGTTCCGCTGCATGGACGCACTGCGGATGTTCGACCTGCCCTACATACTCATCGGCCCCCAGAAGAACTCGGTGGAAACCCTTTCCATGCTCGCCCAGAACGAGGCGTCCAACGTCCGCTTCGGACCGGCCTCCGCCTACGCCGTACTCCTCTTCCTCTACGTCTTCCTCATCGCACTGGCCTTCGTACGGCTGCTCGGCGCGGACCTCGTCGGCGCGGGTGACAGGAGCGGAAAGAACATCGGACACCGATGGATGTCGCGCTCCCGCCGTACGGAGGTGACCGCATGACGACCATCGTCATGCCGAAGCCGGCCGGCAAGGCGAAATGGCGCGCCGGCCTGCTGTACGCGGGTGTCGTCGCGGTCGTGGCCTACTGCTTGGCCCCGTTCTACTGGATGCTGGTCTCCAGCCTGCGCCGCACCTCGGACATCTTCGACACGTCGCTTCTCCCGTCTCCGGTGTCCTTCGAAAACTACCGGGCGGTGTTCGACCCCTCGCAGGGCTTCTCGCGCGCCCTGCTCAACAGCCTGGTCGTCGCCGGCGTCACCACCGCACTGGCCCTCCTGCTGGCCACGTTCACCGCCTACGCGATGGCACGGTTGGAGTTCCGCTTCAAGCGCCTGATCCTGACCCTCATAATCGCGACCTCGATGTTCCCGGTGGTGTCGATCGTCGTCCCGTTGCTGAAGCTGTTCACGGACATCGGCTGGATCAACACCTATCAGGCCATGATCGTGCCGAGCATGTCCTTCGCACTGCCGCTGGCGGTGTGGAACCTGACCACGTTCTTCCGGCAGATGCCCGAAGAGCTGGAACACGCCGCCATGGTCGACGGCTGCACCCGTGGCAAGGCGTTCCGCAAGGTCATCATTCCGCTGGCCGCACCGGGCATCCTCACTACGGCGATCATCACCTTCATCGCCGCCTGGAACGAGTTCCTCATCGCCCTGTCGATGACGAACAAACCGGAGATGCAGACCGCGCCGGTCGCCATCTCGAAGTTCACCGGCGCCACGACGTACGAGACACCGTTCGGCAGTCAGATGGCTGCGGGTGTCCTCGTCACGGTCCCGCTGGTGGTCATGGTGCTGCTCTTCCAGCGCCGCATCGTCGCCGGACTCACCGCGGGCGCGGCGAAGTAGACGCTCTCTCTCCCCCCGAACGCCCAAGGAGCCATACAACGTGTCCCCCACCGCCGCACCCTGGTGGCGCAGCGCCGTCATCTACCAGATCTACATCCGCAGCTTCGCCGACGGCAACGGTGACGGCGTCGGCGACATCGCCGGCATCCGCTCCCGTCTGCCGTATCTCAAGTCGCTCGGCGTGGACGCCGTCTGGATCAACCCGTGGTACAGGTCCCCGATGGCGGACCACGGTTACGACGTGGCTGACTTCCGTCAGATAGACCCGCTCTTCGGCACGGTGGCCGAGGCCGAGCAGCTCATCGAGGAGGCGCACGCGTACGGGATACGCGTCATCCCCGACCTCGTGCCCAACCACACCTCCGACCAGCACGCCTGGTTCCGGGAGGCGGTGGCGGCCGGACCGGGCAGCTCAGCACGCGAACGCTACGTCTTCCGCCCTGGCCGCGGCCCCGACGGTTCCAATCCGCCCAACGACTGGGTCTCCTGCTTCGGCGGCCCCGCCTGGACCCTGCTGCCCGACGGCGAGTGGTACCTGCACCTGTTCGCCCCTCAGCAGCCTGACCTCAACTGGCAACACCCTGAAGTGCGCACGGAGTTCGAGTCGATCCTGCGGTTCTGGTTCAGCCGCGGAGTGGACGGCTTCCGCATAGACGTGGCACACGGCCTGATCAAGCACCCGGAACTCCCGGACCTCCCGCCACGCCGGGATCCCGACACCACCCAGCCCTGGCAGCACGTCGACCACCCGCACTGGGATCGCGACGAGGTCCACGACATCTACCGCTCCTGGCGCAGCGTGGCCGACGAGTTCCCGGGCGAGAGGTCCTTCGTCGCCGAGGCATGGGCGGACACCCCTGAACGGCTCGCCGCTTACGTCCGCGAGGACGGTCTGCACACCGCCTTCAACTTCGACTTTCTCATGTCCAGTTGGGACCCCAAGGACCTGCGCGCGGTCATCGACAACTCGCTCGCCATGCTCGGCGCGGTGGGCGCACCGGCCACCTGGGTCCTCTCGAACCACGACGTCATGCGCCACCCGAGCCGCTACGGCCGCAAGACCGTCAAGCGATGGGTGGCCAACGACCGCTACGAACCCGAGGGCCCACTCGACCTGGCACTGGGTACCCGACGCGCCCGCGGGGCCGCGCTGTTGATGCTCGCTCTGCCCGGCGGTGCCTACGTCTACCAAGGTGAGGAACTCGGCCTACCCGAGGTCGAGGACCTTCCCGAGGCCGTGCTCCAGGACCCCGTGTGGGAGCGCTCTGGACACACCAACCGCGGCCGCGACGGCTGCCGGGTCCCGATCCCGTGGTCCGGCCGGAGCGCGCCGTACGGCTTCAGCCCCGACGGTGCCACCACCGCGCCCTGGCTGCCACAGCCCGGGGGCTGGGCTGCGCGCACGGTGGAAGCCCAGGACGGCGACGAGACGTCCATGCTGGAGCTCTACCGAACCGCCCTGCGCCTGCGCCGCGAACAACCCGCCCTCGGCGAGGGCACCCTGACGTGGTTGGACGCCCCCGAAGGTGTCCTCGCATTCAGCCGCGCTCCCGGATTCGTCTGCGTGGTCAACCTCTCGACCGAGCCGTGCCCACTGCCCGAGCACACCTCGGTGCTGCTGACAAGCGGCTCTGTCGACAATGGCCTGCTGGCACCGGACCAGGCCGCCTGGCTCGCCGTGTAGCGGCCCTGCCCTCGGCCCAGTGCCGCGAGTGCCCCTAGGTCACCCCTAGGTCCTGTCGGCACTGGGCGCCGTGGGTGGGAATCGCGCCGGTCGCCCAAGCGGCTGCGACGCTCGTGGTGCCGGGTGACTGCGCGACTTTCAGGCCTCGGTGAACGCGGCCGCCTCGGGTGCCGCCGTCATCTTCTAGGGCGGGACCTCTCCCGCCGAGCCTGGCCTCGCCGCTCCTGACGTCGTGCGGTAGTCGCTCATGGTGCCACCGCGGAGCCGGGAAAGGCCTCCTGCCTCGCGGGCACGCACAGGAGTCCCGCCTCCCGAGGGTGCCCCCCGAACTCGATGCTCAGGAACTGATTACGCACAGGACGAGGGCGATTCGGCGCGGCCGGAATTTGACGCTACAGTCCCGTCACACGCATCAGCCAAGGAAGCTCAGCCGCACCTGGCGGTCCGGGTTGTCCATGTTCGTGTCCACCAGGCACACCGACTGCCAGGTTCCCAGTTCGAGTCGACCGCCGATGACCGGGAGGGTCGCGTGCGGCGGGACGAGGGCGGGCAGTACATGGTCGCGGCCGTGGCCCGGGCTGCCGTGGCGGTGCTGCCAGCGGTCGTCGGCGGGCAGCAGCGTGTGCAGCGCGGCGAGGAGGTCGTGGTCGCTGCCGGCACCCGTCTCGATGACGGCGACGCCGGCCGTCGCGTGCGGCACGAAGACATTGAGGAGGCCGTCGCGGTCTCCCGCCGCCTCCCGGAGGAACGCCTCACATTCCCGGGTGAGGTCGACGACGGTCTCCGCGGTGCCGGAGACGACGTTCAGGACGCGTGTGCTGAATGCATCGGACATGTCTCCATCCTCGCCCCTGATACGGGCCTGCCGACCGTGCTGCCCGGCAATGCCATGCCGTGACGTGCCGTCGCGGGGGGGTGTGCCGGTCCCGCGGGAAGATCTACGCCCCCGGCCAGGTTGGTGGAATCGTGAACTACACCGGGGTGCAAGAAATCGACGTGGTCCTCATCGGCGCCGGCCAGGCCGGACTGTCCAGCGCCTATCACCTGCGGCGCACCGGGTTCGTACCGGACCACGACTTCGTGGTCCTCGACCACTCCCCCGGACCCGGCGGTGCCTGGCAGTTCCGCTGGCCCTCGCTGACGTACGGCAGGGTGCACGGAATGCACGCGCTGCCCGGGATGGAGCTGAAGGACGCCGATCCGTCGCGGCCGTCGTCCGAGGTCATCAGCGAGTACTTCGACAGCTATGAG
Source organism: Streptomyces sp. NPDC047022 (assembly GCF_040644155.1). NCBI lineage: Bacteria > Bacillati > Actinomycetota > Actinomycetes > Kitasatosporales > Streptomycetaceae > Streptomyces > Streptomyces sp. NPDC047022. Next base: position 167,567 of record NZ_JBEYVV010000005.1, read on the forward strand.
CGCACGTTCGACCTCCGGGTACGGCGGCCGGTCGACGTACGGGCCGTGCGTGAGGGCACGGACGGACGGCTGCTCGTGGAGACCTCGGCCGGGACGTGGTCGACGCGGGCGCTGGTCAACGCGACGGGCACCTGGGACCGGCCCTTCTGGCCCCGCTACCCCGGCCAGGAGTCCTTCCGGGGGCGGCAACTGCACACCGCCCAGTACCCGGGGCCGGAGGGATTCGCCGGGCAGCGGGTCGTCGTCGTGGGCGGCGGAGCGTCCGGGACGCAGCATCTGATGGAGATCGCGCCTTTCGCCGCCGCGACCACATGGGTGACGCGGCGCCCACCGGTGTTCCGCGAGGGCCCGTTCACCGAGGACGTGGGACGTGCCGCGGTGGCGCTGGTGGAGGAACGGGTGAGGCAGGGACTGCCACCGAGGAGCGTGGTCTCGGTCACGGGGCTGCCGCTGAACGACGCGGTCCGCCGGGCCATCGCGGACGGTGTCCTGGACCGGCAGCCGATGTTCGACCGGATCGTGCCGGACGGGGCGGACTGGGACGACGGCCGGCACGTGGACGCCGATGTGATTCTGTGGGCGACCGGTTTCCGGGCCGGCATCGACCACCTGGCCCCGCTGCGGCTGCGCGGACCGGGCGGCGGCATCCAGGTCGAGGGCACCCGGGTGGTCTCCGATCCGCGTATTCATCTGGTCGGGTACGGCCCGTCGGCCAGCACGATCGGAGCCAACCGCGCGGGACGCGCCGCGGTGCGGGACATCAGGCGGCTGTTGTCCTCCGAACCGGCGGGAGAGAACGTCGCATGACCCGCGGGGCGCCGACTGCACCGGCCGAAGTCTCGATCCGGCCGGGACGCCGCCCTTGTCGGGCCGGGACGCGGCATACGGCGCTCAGTGCGACGGCGAAGCGCTCGCGCGCAGCCGGTTGAACTCCTCGACGTTGCGCAGGTGCTCGTCGTACGTGGCCGAGAACCGGGTGTCGCCCGGCTTGACCGTGACGAAGTACAGCCAGTCGCCCGGCGTCGGGCTGAGCACCGCGCGCAGCGCGTCCGTACCGGGGTTGGCGATGGGCGTCGGGGGCAGCCCCACGCGCCTGTACGTGTTGTAAGGACTGTCGATCCGCGTATCGCCCATGGTGGTGTCGAGCGTGAAACGGTCCATGGCGTAGTTGAGGGTGGAGTCCATCTGCAACGGCATGCCGCGCCTCATGCGGTTGACGATGACACGGGCGACCTTGCCCATGTCTTCTTTGGTCGCGGCCTCCGACTGCACGATGCTCGCCATCGTGAGGGTCTGGTAGGCGCTCATCGGGTTGTACTGGGAGCCCGCGGTGATGGTGCCGTGGCTGAACCTCTTCTTCGCGGTGTCCACCATGTACTTCAGCAAGGACTGCGGAGTCTCCTGCTCATGGATCGGATACGTGGCCGGGAAGAGATAGCCCTCGGGGTTGCCGTGCGCGGCCTTCGGCAGATCGAGGTGAGCCTTGGCCAGGGACTTCCGCGTGGAACCGGGCGGCAGCCGGAGCGCCTTGTCGACAGCCCGGTAGATCCGGCTGGCGCGCCAGCCCTCAGGGATGACGAGGGAGACGCGGGCCTCCTCCTCGTGCTCCAGGATCAGCAGCGGCACGGCCACGGCGGTGACCGCCACGGTGGCTCCGATCGCGATCAGAGCGGTCCGGCCCCGGCGTGTCAGCCGGATCTGCGTCTGTGGCGGAGTGTTCGTCTGCATGCGGGCACGGTAACCCGCATATCGCCGCAAACCCGGCATATCGTCATCTTGTTGTCTCCAGTCGGGCGTCTCGCCGCACCAGTGCGGCGTACCGGCCGTCCAGTTCCAACAACTCCTCGTGCGTACCCCGTTCGACCGCGCGACCGGAGTCGAGGACGACGATCTGGTCCGCTCCCCGGATGGTGGACAGCCGGTGGGCGATGGTGAGCGTGGTGCGGTTGGCCGACAGGGCGTCGATGGCCTCCTGGACGGCGTGCTCGGTACGCGTGTCGAGCGCGCTGGTCGCTTCGTCGAGGATGAGCACCGGCGGGTCCCGCAGGATGGTGCGCGCGATGGCCAGCCGCTGCTTCTCGCCGCCGGAGAACCGGTGGCCCCGCTCGCCGACGACCGTGTCGTACCCGTCGGGCAGTGCGGCGATGTGCTCGTGGATCTGGGCCGCCCGCGCCGCCGCGTACAGTTCCTCGTCGGTGGCGTCCGGCTTGGCGAAGCGCAGGTTCTCGGCGACCGAGGCATGGAACAGATACGTCTCCTGGGAGACCACTCCGACCGCGCGGGCGAGCGTGTCGAAGTCCAGGTCGCGCACGTCGACTCCGTCGAGCGTGACCCTCCCGCCCGTCACGTCGTACAGCCTCGGCACCAGATAGCTGAGCGTGGACTTCCCCGAACCGGTGGGCCCGACGACCGCGAGGCTGCCACCCGCCGGAACGCTCACGTCGATGCTCTTGAGTATCGGGCCGCTCTTGTCGTCGTAGTGGAACTCGACGTCCTCGAAACGGATCTCGCCCTTCACCTGGTCGAGATGGACGGGGTCGGCGGGTTCGGTGATGTCTATGGGCAGGTCGAGGTACTCGAAGATGCGCTGGAAGAGCGCGAGCGAGGTCTGGATCTGGACACCCGTGGACAGCAGGCTGACGGTCGGCCGGAACAGTCCCTGCTGGAGCGAGACGAAGGCGACGAGCGTACCGAGGGAGATGGCGGGACCGCCGAGCCGCAGCGTCATGCCCGCGGTCCAGTAGATGACGGCGGGCATGGCCGCCATGACGATGGTGATGACGGCCATGCGCCAGCGCCCGGCCATGTTCGACCTCACCTCGAGGTCGACGAGACGCTCGGACTCGCTCTCGAAGGAGGCCGTGAGCGAATCGGCGCGGCCCATGGTGCGGCCGAGCAGAATGCCGCTGACCGAGAGCGACTCGGTGACCGTGGCGGCCATGGCGGCCATCTGCTTCTGCCGCTGGGTGGCGATCTTCTTGCGCTCGTTGCCGACACGGCGGCTGATCCACACGAACAGCGGGAGGAGAAGCAGTGAGACGACCGTGAGCCGCCAGTCGAGAGCGACCATCGCCACGATCGTGGCGACCACGCTGGTGAGGTTGGAGACCAGAGAGGTGGCGGTCGAGGTGACCGTCGCCTGCATGCCGCCGATGTCGTTGGCGATGCGGGACTGGACCTCCCCGGTGCGGGTGCGGGTGAAGAAGGCGAGCGACATGCGTTGCAGCCGCCCGTAGACGGCCGTGCGCAGGTCGTGCATGACGCGCTGGCCGACCGTGGTGGAGATCAGGGTCTGCAGCACACCGAAGACGCTGGTGACCACGGCGCTCAGGATCATGCCGAGCGCCAGCAGGCTCAGCAGGCCTGTGCGCCCCTGCGGGATCGCCACGTCCAGCGTTTCCTTGAGCAGGAACGGTGTGGCGACGGATACCAGCGAGGCGGCGCCGACCAGGAGGCCGACGGTCGCAAGGCGGCCGCGGTACGGCTTGAACAGCTTCAGGATGCGGCGAACCTGCCGTGGCTGTTCATCCATGTCGGCGAGTGACGGGGGTGGGGTCCAGGCTGCTTGGTCGGGATGCATGGGCTCCTACGGTGATGAGGGTGCGGTTGGCGGTCTCCGGCGCCGCCGACGACTGTCGGGCGATTCGGGGCGACGGAGCGCTGAGTGCTGAGTGCTGAGCGCTGAGCGCTCCAAGGGGAACGATAGCGATGGATACGGATCCTAGCTCATTGTTACCTATACTCACAATGAACTACGTCCTGATATTGTTCCCGCATGAACACCCCCGATCCCGATGGCCTTCTCGCCGAGCAGTTGCTGCGGTTCACTCGCCGCGTGCACCGCATTCAGAAGCGCCATCTGGAGCGGTCCGACCTTGGCATCACACCGGCCCAGTCCAGACTGTTGCGCACGCTCGCGCACTTCGGCTCCCCGCCCCGCATGGCGGATCTCGCCGAGCGCCTCGAGGTGGTGCCGCGGGCGGTGACCACACTGGTCGACGGTCTCGAGGCGAGCGGCATGGTGCGCCGGGCCCCCGATCCCAGCAACCGGCGCGTGATCCGGATCGAGATCACGGACGAGGGCCGTGCGGCGCTGCGCACCCTGCGCGGAGCACGCCGGGCGGCCGCGGAGGAGATCCTGGCTCCGCTGGCCGAAGAGCAGCGCCAGGCACTCGGCACTCTGCTCGACACTCTGGTCGAGGGCGGCGATCCACCCGCCGCGATCGAGCGCCACCATCGCTGCTGACGAGGACGCGCGCATCGCCGCCACGGCCCTGCCACCGCGCGGGCCCGAAAACCGTTTGCGTCCCACCACGCTCCGACGCCACGCTGTCACGGATTGCTGAGGCGTTCGCGGACGCGTATGAGCACCGCTCCGGCCCGACCTCGCGCCGCGCCCCGTCCGTCAACGGACACGAGCACTGGGACGTCATGAAGATTCAAGACCTTCCGTACCGCGACCCCGGTGCGCCGGACACGCGCTCGGGTCTCCGATTCCTGTGGTGGCTCGGCCGTAACCAGCTCGGTGGTCAGCTCAGGTCACTCGCCTGGGGACTGCTGCACTTCATGTCCGTCTGCGGGCTGCCGTTCTGTGTCGGCTCGGCCCTCCAGGCCGTCGTCGAACGCTCGGGCCTGCTGCTCGTCCGGACGGGCGGACTCCTCCTGCTCTGCGGGGCGGGCATCGCGCTGGGCGACACCATGCTGCACCGAACCGCCGTCACCAACTGGATCACCGCCGCGGCTCGGGTCCAGCAACTCCTCGCCCGCAGAACCGCCCTGCTGGGCTCTGCACTGACCCGGCGGGTCGCGGCCGGCGAGGTCGTCGCGGTGTCCACCGGCGATGTGGAGAAGATCGGCTGGTTCGTGGAGGCGGTCTCGCGTTTCAGCGCGGCGGCGCTCACCGTGGTGGCGGTCTGCGTCGCGCTGGTCGTGTACCAGCCCGCGCTCGGTGTGGTCGTCGCGGTCGGGGTACCGGTGCTGGCTCTGGCCGTGCTGCCGCTGCTCCCTCGTGCCACCCGGCGCGCCGACGTCCAGCGGGAGAAGGCGGGCCGTGCCACCGAACTGGCCTCGGACACCGTCGCGGGTCTCAGGGTGCTCAGGGGCATCGGCGGTGAGGAACTGTTCCTGGACCGCTACCGCAGGGCCTCGCAGGAGGTCCGCACCGCGGCGGTGCGCAGTGCCCGCATGTGGTCGCTGATCTCGGCGCTCCAGGTGCTGCTGCCCGGCCTGCTGATGATCGCGGTCGTCTGGCGGGGTGTGCAGCTCGCCCAGGACGGCCGGATCGCGGTCGGCGAACTCGTGACCGTGTACAGCTCGGTCATGCTGCTCACCTACCCTCTGCAGCACTTCCAGGAGATCGCCATGGCGTACTCCTTCTCCCGGCCGTCCGCGCGGCGAGCGGCCCGGGTGCTGTCGCTCGAGCGGGCCACCGACTCCGAGGGGTCCCGCACAGCCGGTGAGCCGGCCGGCGACCTGTACGACCCGCGGACCGGGCTGCTGGCTCCCGCAGGGCAGTTGACCGCCGTGGTCTGCGGCGATCCTGACACGGCGGGCGCCCTCGCCGAACGGCTGGGCGGCCATCCCGCCGTGGCCGGCACACCTGTGCTCCTGGGCGGGGTTCCGCTGGACGAACTGCCGCTGGACTCGGCGCGAGCCGTCGTCCTGGTCCAGGACAAGGACCCGGTGCTGCTGTCCGGCAACCTGCGCGAACTGCTCGACGTGCCCCGCTCGGGCCACGTCGGCGTCCAGGAGGCGCTCGCCGCCGCACAGTGCGAAGACGTCCTGGACGCGCTCGCCCAGGCGTCGCCGGCCGGCGGGGATCCCATGGGGGCCCGGATCAGCGAGCGCGGCCGGTCTCTGTCCGGTGGACAGCGCCAGCGGCTCGCGCTGGCGCGATCGCTGATCACGGACCCCCAGGTGCTGGTTCTGGACGAGCCGACCTCCGCGGTCGACTCGCACACCGAGGCGCGCATCGCCAAGGGCCTCGGGACTCTGCGGACAGGTCGCACGACGGTGGTGTTCACCTCGTCGCCGCTGCTGCTGGACCACGCGGATCGTGTCGTGCTGGTGCACGAGGGATCGGTGGCGGCGGTGGGCCTCCACCGCGAGCTGGTGCACACCGAGCCCCGATACCGCGCCGTGGTGACCCGCGAGACCGACGACGAGGCCGCCGCGCGAGGCGACGGAACCGCCGAGGGCGTAACGGCGGACGACATGCTGGCCGAACTGGAAGAGATCGAGGAGACGGCATGATCGGCGTGGCGCCACCGGCGTACGACCCGGCGGCCCCGACGACGGCGAACACGCTGCCCGTCGGGGCGCCCTCGACCGTAAGGTCCTATGTGACCGAACTGTTCCGCCGTCACCGCCGGTCCTTCCTGGTGCTCATCGCGGTGAACACGGTCGCAGTCGTCGCCTCGATGGCCGGCCCCTACCTGCTGGGCTCGGTGGTTGAACACCTCACGGCCAGCGGTCGGGCACCGCACCTGGCACGCACGGCCACGCTGTTCGTGTGCGCCCTGGCCGTGCAGGCGGTGTTCGTGCGGCTTGTGCGGCTGAAGGGCGCCGTGATCGGCGAGCGCATGCTCGCCGATCTGCGAGAGGACTTCCTCGTACGGTCCGTGGGACTGCCGCCCGGCGTCCTGGAGCGGGCCGGGACCGGCGACCTGCTCTCCCGGATCACCACCGACATCGACCGCCTCGCCAACGCGATGCGGGAGGCCGTACCGCAGCTGGCGATCGGCGTGGTGTGGGTACTGCTCCTGCTCGGCGGGCTGACCGTCACGGCCCCGCCGCTCGCCGGCGTCGTGCTCCTCGCGGTGCCGCTGCTGGTGATCGGCTGCCGTTGGTACTTCAGGCGGGCTCCCTCGGCATACCGCTCCGAGGCCGCCGGATACGCCGCCGTCGCCGCGGTCCTCGCCGAGACCGTGGACGCCGGACGCACCATCGAGGCGCACCGCCTCGGCGAGCGGTGCATCGCCCTGTCCGACCGCCGGATCAAGGAATGGACGGCCTGGGAGCGCTACACGCTGTGGCTGCGCTCGGTGCTCTTCCCCGTCATCAACGTCACGCACCTCACCATCCTGGCGTCGGTGCTCATCATCGGAGGGAGCTTCGTCCTGCACGGCTGGATCGGCGTCGGCCAGCTCACGACGGGCGCGCTCATCGCTCAGATGCTCGTCGACCCCGTGGGCCTGATCCTGCGCTGGTACGACGAGCTCCAGGTCGCGCAGGTGTCGCTCGCCCGGCTGGTCGGCGTCCGCGATATCGAACCCGACGCGGGCGAGGCCTCGCTGACACCCGACGGGCGTGACGTCGAGGCCGCCGAGGTGCGCTTCGGCTACCGCGCCGGGGTCGACGTACTTCACCGGGTCTCACTGGCCGTGGCGCCCGGCACCCGGCTCGCTCTGGTCGGGCCCTCCGGCGCCGGGAAGTCCACGCTGGGCAGGCTGCTCGCCGGGATCTACGCTCCCCGCGACGGCCGGGTCACCCTGGGTGGCGCCGACCTGTCGCGGATGCCCACCGAGCACGTGCGCTCACATGTGGCCCTGGTCAACCAGGAGCACCATGTCTTCGTGGGATCCCTTCGGGACAATCTGCTCCTGGCTGTACCTCATACCCGTCTCCGTCGGAGCAGCGAGGCTCTCACGGACGCCGTCGACACCCGGTTGTGGGCCGCACTGTCCGCTGTCGACGCGGACGGCTGGGCGCGCGCCCTGGACGAGGGCCTGGACACGGAGGTCGGTTCCGGCGGCCTCGCGCTCACTCCCGCCCAGGCGCAGCAGATCGCCCTGGCCCGGCTGGTGCTGGCCGACCCGCACACGCTGGTCCTGGACGAGGCGACCTCCCTCCTCGACCCCCGTGCGGCCCGCCATCTGGAGCGCTCCCTGGCCCGCGTCCTGGAGGGGCGCACGGTTGTGGCGATCGCGCACCGGTTGCACACCGCGCACGACGCCGACGTCATCGCCGTTGTCGAGAACGGCCGGATCAGTGAGCTGGGCAGCCATGACCAGCTGGTCGCCGCGGACGGGGCGTACGCGGCGCTGTGGCGGTCCTGGCACGGCTGACATCGACCGACGGCTCGGTGCGTCCAGGGAGCGGAGCATGGCAGTCACCGGTCGGCCCCGTCCCCGCCCGCGCAGGGATTCACCGTCGCCGCCTCGATGGCTGCCGTTGCGCGGTGCCATCGCGGGGTGGAAGTCTGGAAGTGGCACCGGCGTGGGGGACATGCCGCAGCCGTCCGCTGGAAGACAGCGGCCTGCGCCGATGGACTCCCGTGTCCGCCGTCGTGTGTGGCGGCGCCCGGTTCCGGCCCACCATATGGAGGTGTTCCCGTGGACAGCACCGACGGTTGGGGAGACGACGTCTACCAGCCCGACGGATCCGAGGTGCAGGACGACGCGGGGCTGCTCGACGCCGAGGACACCCTCCTTGCCGACGGGGTCGGCGACCCGCTCGATCGCGGGTGGTCACCACCGGAGCGCCCCTGGGCGGTGGAGCATGTGGGAGTGACCGCGGCCGAGGGCCACCGCGGCGAGACCCTGGACGAGCGCCTCGCCGAGGAGAACCCGGACATCGCGATGCCGAACGGCGACGAGATCGGCGACTGGCTCGACGGTGACGGGGAACCCCTGGACAACGAGGTGGGCGACGCCCGCTCCGGCCGACTCGTGGCCCCGAACGAGGGGGCTCACGAGGACGAGGAGAACGGGCTGATCGCCACCGATGTCGGCATCGACGGAGCGGCGGCCTCGGCCGAGGAGGCAGCCGTCCACATCGTCGACGAGGACAGCCTGTCCGGCTGACGGGCTGATACCGCCCGTCCACCACGCTGAGCCAGGGCCGTCGTGCGGCAGGTCAGCGACCCCACGAGAAGCCGGCGCCACGCCGACCGCGCCGCCCAGGACGCGCTCATATGACGTTGAGCGCCGCCGCGCAGCCCACTCCTCCCAGCAGCATGAACACCGGCATGAGCACCTTCACCTCCACCCAGCTGCCCGCGCGGAACCGCATCACCTTCGGCGGGCCCACCGGGTACCAGCGCTTGCGGCCCAGCGGTATCGGCCACAGGATCGGGCAGCCGGAGACCGTCAGCGCGTCACCGATGTCGTGCACCAGCGCGCCCAGGACGATCGGCAGGCCGAGCCACAGGTACTGCTGGCCTGGCGCCGCGAACAGCCAGTCCGAACCGTTGCCCGGCTTGTCGAGCACGCCCGCGAGAATCCACGCGCTCGTCGCGGCCAGCAGCCACACCAATACATCGCTGCTCGAACCGCGCGCGGCCCGCCACAGCAGCCCCTCGATCGCCAGCACCATGTGGACGAAGAGGATCGCCAGCACCGCCCACCGGCCGCCCGTGATGGCCAGGGCGGAGGTGCCCGCGCCGATCAGGACCGCCCACAGCCAGGTGTGCGTGAGTGTGCGGTGTCCGCCGGAGCGGCGCGGGTCGCCCTGCTTCCGGGTCGATTTGTAGGCGGCGTACGACAGCTTGTCGACGATCTCGCACACCCAGTGGGAGAGGGGTCCGAAGGCCCTCGAGATGGTGGCGGCCTTGTGGTCCAGATCCGGGGCCAGAGCGGCGCCCGCGCAGATCAGTGCACCGACAAGAAGGACCGGCCAGGGCATCGGGTGGCCCGCCGCAGCGGCGGCCGCTCCCACCCCGAGCCAGGCCGCGGCCCCCGACAGTGAGTGTGCTGGTCCCATCATGGCCGCTTCCCGCCCCATTCTTCTTGTCGCGCTGCTCAGTTGTCGTGTGCGCGGACGTCTTGCCGGCGACACAGCGTAGCGTTCGTGATCATCGGGTCGGCATCCGATTCCCGCATCCGGTACCGGGGCAGGCAAGATGGGGGCGTGACCCTCATCGATCAGCTCCCGCGGACCGCAGACCCCGACGCCCTCTACGAAGCCTTCGAGTCGTGGGCCGGGGAGCGCGGGCTCACCCTCTATCCCCATCAGGAGGAGGCGCTGATCGAGGCCGTCTCGGGGGCGAACGTGATCGTTTCGACCCCTACGGGCTCCGGCAAGAGCATGATCGCCGCGGGGGCGCACTTCGCGGCGCTCGCCCGGGACGAGGTCACCTTCTACACCGCGCCGATCAAGGCGCTGGTCTCGGAGAAGTTCTTCGAGCTCTGCAAGCTCTTCGGGACCGAGAACGTCGGCATGCTCACGGGCGACGCGTCCGTCAACGCGGATGCACCGGTGATCTGCTGCACGGCCGAGGTTCTGGCGTCCATCGCACTGCGTGACGGCAGCAGGGCCGATGTCGGCCAGGTCGTCATGGACGAGTTCCACTTCTATGCGGAGGGTGACCGCGGCTGGGCCTGGCAGATCCCGATTCTGGAGCTGCCGCAGGCACAGTTCATCCTGATGTCGGCGACGCTCGGCGATGTCTCGATGTTCGAGAAGGACCTGACGCGCCGCACCGGGCGCCCGACGTCGGTGGTCCGCTCCGCGACCCGTCCGGTGCCCCTCTCCTACGAGTACCGGCTGACTCCGCTCACGGAGACGCTCACCGACCTGCTGGAGAGCCGGCAGGCCCCCGTCTACATCGTGCACTTCACCCAGGCGCAGGCCGTGGAGCGCGCCCAGGCGCTGATGAGCATCAACATGTGCTCCCGTGAGGAGAAGGACGAGATCGCCGCTCTGATCGGCAACTTCCGTTTCACCACCAAGTTCGGCCGCAACCTGTCCCGCTACGTACGGCACGGCATCGGCGTGCATCACGCGGGAATGCTGCCCAAGTACCGGCGCCTGGTGGAGAAGCTGGCCCAGGCCGGTCTGCTGAAGGTCATCTGCGGCACGGACACACTGGGCGTCGGCGTCAACGTCCCCATCCGCACCGTGCTGTTCACGGCCCTGACCAAGTACGACGGGAGCCGGGTGCGCACCTTGCGCGCCCGCGAGTTCCACCAGATCGCGGGGCGCGCCGGACGCGCCGGCTTCGACACGGCGGGCCTTGTCGTGGCGCAGGCGCCCGAGCACGTCATCGAGAACGAGAAGGCGCTGGCCAAGGCCGGTGACGACCCGAAGAAGCGCCGGAAGGTGGTGCGCAAGAAGGCGCCGGAGGGCTTCGTCGGCTGGACGGAGAACACCTTCGAGAGGCTGATCGCCTCGGAGCCGGAGCCGCTCACCTCCCGCTTCCGGGTCACCCACACGATGCTGCTGTCGGTGATCGCCCGCCCGGGCAACGCCTTCGAGGCGATGCGCCATCTGCTGGAGGACAACCACGAGCCGCGCAAACAGCAGCTGCGGCACATCCGGCGCGCGATCGCGATCTACCGCTCGCTGCTGGACGGCGGCATCGTCGAGAAACTCGACGAGCCGGACACCACCGGCCGCATCGTGCGCCTCACGGTCGATCTCCAGCACGACTTCGCGCTCAACCAGCCGCTGTCCACGTTCGCGCTGGCGGCCTTCGAGCTCCTTGACCCGGAGTCTCCTTCCTACGCGCTGGACATGGTGTCGGTCGTCGAGTCGACACTGGACGACCCGAGGCAGATCCTGGCCGCCCAGCAGAACAAGGCGCGCGGCGAAGCCGTGGCGGCGATGAAGGCCGACGGCGTCGAGTACGAGGAGCGCATGGAGCGGCTCCAGGACGTGACCTACCCCAAGCCGCTGGAGGAGCTGCTCTTCCACGCGTACAACACCTACCGCAAGAGCCACCCATGGGTCGGCGACCATCCGCTGTCGCCGAAGTCGGTGATCCGGGACATGTACGAACGGGCGCTGTCCTTCACGGAGTTCGTCTCGTTCTACGAGCTCGCCCGCACCGAGGGGATCGTGCTGCGCTACCTGGCAAGCGCCTACAAGGCCCTCGATCACACGGTCCCGGACGACCTGAAGTCGGACGACCTGGAGGACCTGATCGCCTGGCTCGGTGAGATGGTGCGCCAGGTCGACTCCAGTCTGCTGGACGAGTGGGAGCAACTGGCCAACCCGGAGGAGCTGACGGCCGAGCAGGCCCAGGAGAAGGCGGACGAGGTCAAGCCCGTCACCGCGAACGCGCGTGCCTTCCGCGTCCTGGTGCGCAACGCCATGTTCCGCCGCGTGGAGCTCGCCGCCCTCGACCACGTCGAGGAGCTCGGCGAGATGGATGCCGAGGCAGGCTGGGATGCCGAGGCCTGGGGTGCGGCCATGGACAAGTACTGGGACGAGTACGACGAACTCGGCACCGGTCCCGACGCCCGCGGCCCGAAGCTGCTGATGATCGAGGAAGAGCCGGAGAACGCGCTGTGGCGCGTTCGGCAGACGTTCGCCGACCCGAACGGTGATCACGACTGGGGCATCAGTGCCGAGATCGACCTCGCGGCCTCCGACTCGGAGGGCCGCGCTGTCGTCCGAGTCACCGCCGTCGGCCAGTTGTGAGCACAGGAGACTCCTTCCCATGACGAACCCAGCCGAGAGGCTCGTCGACCTGCTCGACCTGGAGCAGATCGAGGTCAACATCTTCCGTGGTCGCAGCCCGCAGGAGTCCTTGCAGCGGGTCTTCGGGGGCCAGGTGGCCGGCCAGGCGCTCGTGGCCGCCGGCCGCACGACGGACGGGGAACGGCCTGTGCACTCGCTGCACGCGTACTTCCTGTACCCCGGCATTCCGGGCGTGCCCATCGTGTACCAGGTCGAACGGGTCCGTGACGGAAGGTCGTTCACCACCCGGCGGGTCACAGCGGTACAGCGGGGCCGGACGATCTTCAATCTGACCGCCTCCTTCCACAGGCCTGAAGAGGGGGGTTTCGAACACCAGCTGCCGCCGGTCCGTGAGGTGCCGGACCCTGAGTCGCTGCCGACGGTTGCGCAGGAGGTGGGGGAGCATCTCGGTGCTCTGCCCGAGGCGCTGGAGCGGATGGCCCGGCGACAGCCCTTCGACATCCGCTACGTCGACCGGCTGCGCTGGAACACCGAGGACATCAAGGACAGCGAACCGCGCAGCGCGGTCTGGATGCGGGCCGTCGGCCCACTGGGCGACGACCCCCTCGTACACACGTGCGCGCTGACGTACGCGAGCGACATGACACTCCTGGACGCGGTACGCATCCCAGTCGAACCGCTGTATGGGCCACGAGGCTTCGACATGGCGTCGCTGGACCACGCCATGTGGTTCCACCGGCCGTTCCGAGCGGACGAGTGGCTGCTCTACGACCAGGAGTCACCGATCGCCGTGGGTGGCCGCGGTCTCGCCCGCGGCCGTATCTACGATCTCCAGGGACGCCTTCTCGTCACGGTCGTGCAGGAGGGTCTCTTCCGCAGAATCGAGCGGTGACGGCGGGCGCGCCGAGGTCGCCGTGCCGCCCACCGCGCCGGTCACGCGCCTCTGCGACGAAGCCACCCGAGCACGCCCCGCGGCGGCGTGGATTCCTGCCGCGCGGGATCCCGATGGCGGGTGATCGGGCTCCCCGGCGCCCGGAGGTCCCGCACGGGCACAGGCCCTTCGAGCGGCCGGTCCCGCCGGGCCTCACCGACCGTCTGCCTCAGGTCGGCCACAAGCCATCCGATCTCGTCCGGGTCGCCGGCAGTCGTGACCCTCGCGGCGATCCGCGCAGCGGGCGAGTCGGGCGGCCCGTTGACCAAGGAGGGGGGCCGGAGGCGATGCAGCTCCGCGCGCTCGCCAGGGTCACGGACGGTGTCTTCCACCCTCGCCGGATCCAGCAGGGACGCCACCACCGCGGCCCTCGCCCAGGGGTCCTCCGTCTGTCGCAGCTGGAACCCGAGGTAGCGCCCGCGCCAGTTGCGGGGCCTCAGATCCAGGCCCGCCTCCAACTGGTCGCGCAGACCCTTCGGCGCCCTGCCGGTGAGCGAGCGCGCATTCGTCTCCTCCGCGGCGAACTCCTTGAGCTCCTCGGCCAGATACAGCCAGACCACGGCTCGGTAGCGGTTCAGGTACCACGTCACGGGAACGATCAGGCCCAGACGCCCGAGGCGCGTGAACCTGGCCGGCGTCACCTCCATCAGGGCCGCTCCATCCCGCGTGGCCACCGCCTTGACCCGCCGCCGGAGCGTCTCGGGGAACCCGTCCTCGCCGCGCACGCGGTCGATCTCCGCGCGGTTGACCCGGCGGCCTCCTCCCGGACCGGCGGGAACGGTGCGCACATGACCGAGGTGCACGGCCAGCTCGAACTCGCCCTTCTTGAAGTCCAGTTCCCGCGCCGCACGGTCCAGGGCCAGTGGGAGTCGGCGCGACACGGGTCCCGCAGCGTGACCGGAGGCGCCGGAGACGGTGGACGTGGTCGTGTGCGTGTGCGTGGATGTGATCGTGCGTCCGGACATGGCAGTTCTCCCCCGTGGAGTCCGCTGCGAGCGCCGGGTGCGCTCGCCTGGGAAAAACCGTAGCCGGATCCGCGAAGCCCCGTCGTCGCCTGTGGACAACTCCTCCACAGGCCTCTCCGCCCCAGGTCAGAGGGGCCCTCCGTCGTATTCCGTGCGCTTGCGGCGCGAGATATGGAGGTCTTCTCACTGGTCCACGATGGGCGTGTGCTCCCGCTCTCGTGATTCCACGCGCAGGTGCTCACCGACGCGGTTGACGAGCAGCGTCATCTCATAGGCGATCTGGCCGATGTCCGCCTCGGCGGCGCTGAGCACGCACAGACAGCTGCCCGATCCGGCCGCGGTGACGAACAGGATCGCATCATCGAATTCGATCATGGTCTGGCGTACCTGACCCGCGCCGAAGTGGCGGCCCGAACCCTTGGCGAGGCTGTGGAGCCCGGACGAGACCGCGGCAAGATGTTCGGCGTCCTCCCGCCGAAGCCCCGTGCTCGTACTGGTCACCAGGCCGTCGGTGGACAGCACCAACGCGTGCCGTATGTGCTGCATACGCCCGGCCAGATCGTCCAGTAGCCAGCTGAGCTCCGTGTTCTGGGTCATGGTCCTCTCTCCCCGTGTCGACGCTCCCCCTGGCTGGAGGCTCCGATCCGCCAGCCTTCACCACAGCCGCCTTCCGGGCAAGCAGGATGGAGCCATGGCACAGAAGATGACCGACGAGGAATGGCGGGCCTTCGTCTCGCACGGCACCCGCACCGGGAAGCTCTCCACCGTTCGCGCCGACGGCAGTCCGCACGTGGCACCGATCTGGTTCCTGCTGGACGGGGACGACGTGGTCTTCAACACCGCGAAGGAAACCGTGAAGGGAAGGAACCTGGCCAGGGACGGCAGGGTCGCCCTGTGCGTGGACGACGACCGGCCCCCGTTCGACTTCGTCGTACTGCAGGGACGGGCGGAGCTGTCGGAGGACCTCGACGAGGTGAGGTACTGGGCAACCCGTATCGGGGCGCGGTACATGGGTGAGGAAAGGGGCGAGGAGTTCGGGACCCGCAACGGCGTTCCCGGAGAACTGCTCGTCCGGGTCCGGGTCGGAAAGGTGCTGGCGTATTCGGCCGTCGCCGATTAGTGCCGCGTCAGGCGAGTATTCATCGCGCAGGCGCGTCGGGCGAGCCGGTGGGCGGTTTCGTCGATCACCTGCTTCCTGGCGGGCGGGTCGCTGTGGTTTGCCCGCCGCGCCGGGATGCCGGGCGTCAGGGCGCCGCAAAGATCGGTGAGCGTATGGGTTTCTCCGCGGTTTTGCGGGTATTGAATCGTTTTAGAGAACCAGGGGACACCCCGGTGACACCGCCTTTGAGAGGAGGCCCCCCGATGACCGGCACCGATTCATTCCTCACCCGGTTGCGCCTACGGATGCCGGGCACGTCTTCCGGCGAGGCGCGATGCTTCCCGTGTGCGTACTGGCAGGTCACCGTCCCGATCGAACATCCAGCGGGCAGGGAAGGCTGGCACACCTTCGTCGGCCGGTCCGACGCTCCCGAGCACGCCCTGGATGCCGCCCGGTCCGCCTGCGAGCATCCGGCCGCCGGCCATTGCCGCACGGACGGCTGGGACGACTGGGAAACCTGCGGCCTTTGGCCCGGATGGACCGCGCACTGGGACCGGGCCACGGCCACCCCGTGGCATGACGCGGGCCACCGGAAGATCGCCGTCCTGGCCGCCGTGGCCGAGGACGACGATCCGTTCCGCGACGCCTAGGGCCTCTCGTTCGGATCGGACCGGGCTCGCGGGCCCTGGCACCGCTCCCCCAAGCCCTTCGAACATGGGGTACCCCCAGCCGCGTTGTCGTCGGTTGCCGTGGCTCCCCGACCCGGACCGCTCACCTGGAGGGCGGCTGCAACCGATGACTACCGGTTGTGTGCCGCGCAGTGGCGCTCGAGCTCCAGCGCGAGGTCACCGCGCTCCCTGCGCGCCATGTCCGCCTCCTCGCGTACCTTGTCGAGACGCTCCTCGAGCCGGCCAGTCCGCTCGCGGTAGCGCTCGAGTTCGGCACGCCCGAACTCCGCGTCGGCCACCTGCTGCGCGGTTTCCTCACGGATCTTCTTGGTCTCTTCCTCGAACCTCAGCTTGGCATCGTCCAGCTCGGCGATCGCGATCTCCGCGGCCTCCTCCCCCAGCGCGGCGCGCTGCTCGGCGGCCAGGATCCGCTGAGCCGAGGCCTTGGTCACGGTCTCGATGCGCGCCTCGGCGGCGGCGGAGTCCGTGACGACGGCCAGCTCTTCGATGTAGGCGGGCAGGTCTTTTGCCAGTTGGGACATGAGTGCTATGAGCGCGTCGCGGCCTCCGGCCTCATCCTGTACGGCTTCCGCCGCCTCCTCGGCTTCGGGAGTGCCCAACTCAGGCGCCTGGGCGACCGGGGGCGGCGTGGTGACATCGGCAGAGGGCTGGACCTTGGCCTCTGCCAGTGCCGCCTTCTTGGTCTCGGTCGCCAGGCGCTTCTCTTCCTTGCGCTGCTGCCTCTTGGCACGCAATTTACGGAAGGCGCCGAGTGCGTTGTGCTCGGGATGAGCGCAGTATCGGGGCGCCGGAGCGTCAGGCGTCGCCGCTACGGCATGGTTGGTGCAGTCCGGGTAAGCGCAGACCGGAGGCGCCTCAACAGTCATCTTCCTGCCTTTCGGGCGATATTCGGGGTTGTGCAGTCGAACCGGACTTCGGCGCGGCCTGCACCGACGGGTCGCACACGGGGATTTACCGATCACGTTAGATGCGGACAGGACCCGACGGACGTCCCACGGGGTTGCTGTCAGCGATCGGTAAGATCGAGCGGGGCCGCCTCCCCGGAACCGGGGCATGGGGTGCGGAGTGCCCACGACTCCTGCCGTAGCCCAGGGTGTTCTCGCCCTGCCCGGATGCCAGGCGGCCTCTACAACGTCGACACCGCGGTGTCGCTCACCAACTGCACGGGCAGCGACGACACCACCCCGAACGCCCCCGCCCCCGGCGGCATCTCCACCGTCACCGCTGCCCTCGAGCGGTGAGATTGCACGGCTCGGCCGTGTTGTGCCGCCCGGCGGCTCCGGACCGACACCAAAGTCGAACCCTTCCACCGCACCCTGCTTGCACGAGTGCGTCTGCCGGCGGCCCTACGCCGCATCAGCGGCTTCTCCGGCTCTCCGAACCACGTGCCTGGTGCATCAGCCCACGGAGGCCAGCAGCCGGGCGGTGTGCATTCGCCCGGCGTACTCGACCAGACGAATCAGCACCTCTTTGCCCGAGTCGCGGTCGCGAGCGTCGCAGAGCACCACGGGTGTGCCCGGGTCGAGGTCGAGCGCATGGGACACGTCGTGGACACCGTAGGTACGGGCACCGGCGAAGCAGTTGACGGCCACCACGAAGGGAATGTGCCGGTGCTCGAAGTAGTCGACCGCCGGGAAGCAGTCCTCAAGCCTTCGGGTGTCCGCCAGGACGACCGCGCCGAGCGCGCCCCTGGACAGTTCGTCCCACAGGAACCAGAAGCGGTCCTGGCCGGGAGTGCCGAAGAGATAGAGCGAGAGCCCGGCCCGGATGGTGATACGCCCGAAGTCCATGCCTACGGTCGTGGTGACCTTGTGGTCGACGCCGTCGGTGTCGTCGACCCGCCGGCCGGCATCGCTCAGCAGTTCCTCGGTGCGCAGGGGCCTGATCTCACTGACAGCGCCCACCAGGGTTGTCTTGCCGACGCCGAATCCGCCGGCGACCAGAATCTTCAACGCCAGCGCCGACGTTTCGTCCTCGGTGACGTCGGAGTGCTCGGAGACCATCGATCCTTCTCCTGGAAGTGTCCACAGCGGTCGGCTTCAGTGCATCTGCACGAAGTCAACATCATGACAACCAGTGCCCCCCTTCGGGTGGTTGGATCATTATTTGACCGATGTGACCACCTCCCGTTCGTTCAGTGTCCAAAAGGATGCGCAATCCGACGCGAGGTCAGCGTGCAGCGGCCCCGCATGCCGGGCACACGGCTCCTTCGGCCCTTCGACAATCCGAGAGGCGTGGTCCGCGGGGGTGCGGAATCATGCGATACATGAGCCACGACCACACACATGTCCAGGAATTCTTCGGAGCACGCGCGGCCGACTGGGACACACGTTTCCCCGACGACGGCCCGGCGTACGCCTCCGCGGTCGGTCGTCTGAGCCTGCGCGAGGGTGATCGCGTGCTCGACGCGGGCTGCGGCACGGGCCGGGCGCTCACCCCGCTCCGCGCGGCCGTAGGGCCCACGGGAGTGGTGCTGGGGGCCGATCTGACACCGGCCATGCTGGAGGCCGCGGTAGAGGCCGGGCGGCACCGGGACGGCGTCTTGCTGCTCGCCGACGTGGCCGCGCTTCCCCTGCGCGCCCAATCCCTCGACGCGGTATTCGCGGGCGGCCTGATCGCGCATCTCCCCCACCCGGCCGCGAATCTCCGTGAGTTGGCCCGCGTGGTACGGCCCGGCGGTCTGCTGGCGCTGTTCCATCCGATCGGCCGTGCGGCCCTCGCGGCCCGCCAGGGCCGACAGATCACCCCTGACGATCTGCGGGACGAGGCCAACCTCGGCCCGCTGCTGGCCGGCGCCGGCTGGCGGATGACGTCGTACGTCGACGAGGACGCCCGTTTTCTCGCCCTGGCCGTCCGCGAGAGCTGAGCCTCACCCGCGTCGCGCCAACTCGTCCACGAGAGCATCGGGGTTGTCGAACATGACGTTGTGCCCCGCGCCCGGCACGGTCACCACACGCACCCCGGCAGCCTGCAAGCCACGGCTGTCGTCGAGTTCTCAACTCGCCCTGGAGTTGATCTCCTCCGCCCCGTGAACGGGGCGGAATCCCATGTCAGGCCGCGTGCGGCCTGGTGGGTGGTTGACGCTTCTCGGCCTGCCTATCGGCTCCGGCTCTGCGTCCTGACACCGCCAATCCGGCGGCGTGATCGATGTTGCGTGCGGCGTTGGTGTCCGCGTTCACCGCGTACCCACAGCTGTCCGCCTTGCAGACGAAGCGAGCTTGCGTCTCTCGGTTTCCGGGGGTGATGAAGCCGCAGGCCGAACAGCGGCGTGAGGTGTTCGGGGCGGGGACCTTCACCACCTGGCCGCCGCGCTGCGCGGCCTTGTACTCCAGCAGCGTCACGGTACGGCCCCACGCTTCTGTGGCGATGGCGCGGTTCAGTCCGGCTTTCTGCCGGACGCGGGTGCCGGGGTTCTCCACGGTTCCCCTGGCGGACTTGACCATGTTCGTGATGGCCAGGTCTTCCACCCCGATGCGTGAGAAAGTCTCGGCGGCCTCGGCGGTGGTCCTGTGCTGCCAGTCGACAGCCCTGCGCTTGGCTTTCGCGCGGAGCTGGGCGATCTGGTCATAGGTGCGGCGAAGCCGGTTGGAGGCGGGCTCGTTCTTTCTGCGGGCGTGCCGCTTTCGGGCTGATGCCTGTTCGAGGCGGCGCAGCCGCTTGGTCTCGCCCTCGATGAGCCACGGTCCGTGTTCGCGGAACGTGCCGTCGGAAAAAGCGAGGGGCTTGGTGATGCCACGGTCGATGCCGACGGCGGGGCCGGTATGCGGCTGCGGTTCGGGAATCTCCCGTTGGACGCGGAAGACGACATGCCAGCCGTCGGCATCCTTGACCAGGCGGCCGCCGGTGACCTTGTTCAGCTTGTCGGCCCTCTTGCCGACGGGCAGATCCTTGGTCCATCGGAAGAGGACGTATCCGATCTTCGGTGCCCACATGCGGCCCCAGCGCCGGTTCAGGCGCACGATCTGGAGGTCGCGGCCCTGCGGGATGTCGATGGCCATGCGGGACCGGAAACGACTCTTGAAGTTCGGGGCGTCAGCACGGCCTTCCCAGCAGTTCACCCAGGCACGGAAATACGTCTTGAGGACCTGTTGGGAGGCCTGCGCCGGCAGTTCGGCGAGCCAGGGCAGATCCTTGCGGCCCTGGCGTATGGCCGCGTCGGCGGCGGCAAGGTTCCGGCGATCCTTGGGGAGCATCGTCCACCAGGAGTGGATGAGGTTCCACATGGTGCGGGCGGCGTGGCCCTGCTCGTCGGCCGCGACCTGCTGGGCGGGGGTGAGGTAAAGCCGGGCCTTGTGACCGCGTTGCTGCTTCAACTTCCCTACCTGTCCTGCGTGTTGGCCGGAACAGTCACAGCTTAGCATTGGTGTATGTCACCACGTTGGGAAGTTTCCCCCGATAACAGGGGCTCAGCCCACGTCGTCTCTCACCTTCACGCCCACTTGGTGTTTGTCACGAAGTACCGGCGCGGAGTCTTCACCCCGGCCATGCTGGAACGCTGCGAGGAAGTCATGCGGGCCGTCTGCGAGGACTTCGAGTCGGAGCTGAAGGAGTTCAACGGCGAGAAGGATCACGTGCACCTCTTGGTGCACTACCCGCCGAAGGTCGCCCTGTCCAAGCTGGTCAACTCCCTCAAGGGCGTCTCTTCCCGCCGGCTGAGGCAGGAGTACACGGCTCAGGTCAATCGGGCGATCATGCACGGGCATTTCTGGTCCCGCTCGTACTTCGCCGACTCCTGCGGCGGGGCACCGCTGACCGTTGTACGCCAGTACATCGAGAACCAGCGGCGTCCCGTATGAACACTGCCTGGGTTCCAGCAGTGCAGATCCGTGCATCTCGCCGAGGTCAGAGCAGGGCTGAGATGGCCTACACCCCCCGCCTGAAGGCGGGGGCACTGGCCAAGATCATTGGTAGAGCGTCGAAGCGGCCCCCAGCCCGTGCACGTACACACGCGCGGGTTCCTCCCCCGTCGTCTCCGTCCAGCGGATCAGGCTCCCCGCGCCATCGAACTGTGCGTGCCTCATCGGCATCTCCTTCGTGCCTACGTCGGTTTCCGTTTACCGCTTCCGGGTTCCGGCCGCCTTCCGAACATACATCGGATGTGAGGTATATCGAGAGCGATATATTACGGAGGTGCGGCAGACTGTGCGCATGCTCGAGCTCGCCATCCTCGGTTTCCTGTACGACGCCCCACTGCACGGCTACGAGCTGCGGAAACGCATCACCGCACTGACAGGGCACGTGCGTCCCGTAGCTGAGAGCACGTTGTATCCCGCGATCAAGCGGCTGGAAGCGGCCGGGCTGCTGGCTCGGACGACACAGCCCGGCTCGGTCGCGGCTCCGCGTCACGTTCTGACACTCACGGACGAGGGCAGGAACGAGTTGCGCCGCAGGCTCGCGGAACCGGTCCGACGCGACATCACCGACGAGAATCGCTGGTTCACGCTGCTCGCCTTCCTCGGTCACCTCGAGGATCCATCCGCACAGGCCGCAGTCCTGCGGCAGCGACTCGCCTTCCTGGAAGAACCCGCGAGCTTCTTCTACGAGGGGGACCGTCCGCTGCGTGCGGAGGAGGTGGCCGATCCCTTCCGGCGCGGGATCCTCACCATCGCACGAGCCACCAGCCAGGCCGAGATGGCCTGGCTGGTGGCGACGCTGGACTCACTCGGTGGTGACAGCGGCTGATCGGTGGTGACAGCGGCTGAGGGGCCACACCCGGCGCCAGGCCGAACCTGTGTGCAAGGACTGGGGCACCCCTCTGGCCGTTTCATCCCGTGCGGCCGGAGAAGTGCAGCTCCTCGTGCGATTCGCACTCGTGACAAGCGGGTTGCGGGCGCATTAGGGTGCGCCGACGGGCGATCGCAAGTGGAGGACTGCATGGCCGGGACGGACCAGGACGCCGTCGACGCCGAGGACGAGGCGCTGTACGTACTGACGGCGGTTTTGCTGACGCCGGCGCAGTTCCCGAGCGTTCTGGGCGACGACTATCCGGAAGCATGTGCGGCTCTCGATCTGCCGCCGGTGGCGGACGGGTACGGCCTCGTGCTCGGCCAGGACGCCGACGGTGCGCGTTGGACGGTTGTGGTCGATGACGTGTCGCTGGTGGCCGTGGCGATCGCCTCCTGGGATTGCGGCATGGAGTACGAACTGTCGCCGGACGAGCGGACGGTCGTCGCGGCACTGCCGGGCTGGCCGCTGGCGGTGGCCGTCGCGGCACCCAATGTGCCCGAGCCCCACGATCCGGCGCCGGACGTCGTCGACCGCGAGCCGCTCTGTCCGCCGGACACGACCGTCTGGGGTCCCGCGCAGCGCCGCCTCGGAGCCGACGAGATCGCGCTCCAGTGGGCCAGGTGGCGCGGTCAGCTCGACGACGCGGATTTCGCATCCGCAGACGACGAGGCCCCGGACGAAATGGCCCCGGCAGAAGAACCCCCGGCCGAGGACGCGGCGCAGCCCGCCGCGGACGAGGGCGCGCACAAGGCCCGCGGCGGCGTACGACGCGTCCTCGCCGAGGCGCGCGCGTACGTGGACACCCCTCCGCCGCTCGGCCGCGTCCGTTCCTCGTTCGCGCCGGGGGACGCTCGCACTCTGCGCGCCGACGGCCCCGGCTGGTCCATGGTGGCCAGGACCGACGACATCGCCTTCGTCCTTCTTGACGAGGAGCCCGGCGAGGTCGTCCCCGTGGGCCGGGGCACGGAGCTGCCCGGCCTGCTGGAGGCACTGGACAAGATGGCGGTGCGCCCGGCTTGAGGCGGGACGCGGGGCTTGCGCTGTGGGGTCCATACAACCCCACAGCGATCCTCGCGACCCCGGCGGTACGGGGCGCCCGCCTCTCAGCGGCCGAGTTCCTTGCGGGCGACGCGACGCATCCTGCGCCGCTGGGAGGGGTCCAGGGCGAGATACGCGGCCGCCGGGACCCCCAGCACGATCAGCAGGGCTGCCCACCACGGCAGCCAGATCAACAGAATGAGCCCGACCAGCACTCCCCCCGCGGCGATCTTCGCGTTCTTCGACATGTGACGCCTCCTTCGCGGCCACAGCCGCTCGCGGGCCCCGGCGGCACCGCTCCGCTCTGGGAACGGGTGCCGACCGTGGACGGTTCCAGGTCCCACCCCTGATACAACCCTGAGGAGCGTTCCTCGGCCACCCCCGGGACTGCTCCTGACACCGGCGTCGGATCCGGCCGCATCTTGCTACTGCGACGAAGCGGAAGTACCGAAGAACGACTCGACGTCACTCGGAAGGCCGCTGGGCAACCCGCTGGGCACCCACGAAGGCAGCTTCGTCGGCAAGCCCGAGGGGAGGTCCGTCGGCAAGCCCGAGGGCAGTCCGCCGGGCAGCCCTGAAGGGATGCCCGTGGAAGGGGTGGGCGACTTCCGCTCCGAGGATCCGCCCTTGGCGTTCAGCACAAGGACCACGGCGACGATTCCGAGGACCACGATCACCGCCAGCGCGAGATAGAGGGAGGTGCGCCGCGGTCCCGGCGTCCCCCGTGGCGTCGGCGGTGCTCCGGGCGGCACGCCGTCGCCGCCCGGCGGTGGACCGTAGCCCGCGGGGGGTTGGGCTCCGGAGGGCGTTCCCTGGCCGTAGGAGACGGGAGCGTAGCCCTCGAAGGGCGCGTCCCCTCCGTTCGGCGGACCGAAGCCGCCGCTCTGCTTCGCGGGAGGTATGTCGTCCGGCGGCTGCGGCGGAATGGCCATGCCGACCAGAGTCGCCCCGAACCGCGCACGACGCGACCCCCGCACAGCAGTTGATACGGACTCATATCATGGATCGCACGATTCCGGAGTATTCCCCGCGACGGCATGCGGGCCGCCACGGACGGTGCCGGAATCAGCCGCGGACCCCGAGCAGATGGTCCATGGCCAGCTGGTCGAGGCGCTCGAAGGCCATCCCGCGTGCCGCCGCCTCCTCGACATCGAACTCCTCGAACGCACCCCGGTCGGCGAGCAGAGCCTCGAGCCCGTCCTCGGCGGTCGGCTGCGCGAGTTCATCGAGACGGGAGGCACGCAGGGCCTCCTGGACCTCGGGGTCCGCGCGGAAGGCGGCGGAACGCTCCTTCAGGATGAGGTAGTTGCGCATGCAGCCCGCCGCGGAGGCCCACACACCGTCGAGGTCCTCGGTCCGCGGCGGCTTGAAGTCGAAGTGGCGCGGTCCGCTGTAACCGGCGCCTTCCAGGAGGTCGACCAGCCAGAACGCGGCACGCAGGTCGCCCGCGCCGAAGCGCAGGTCCTGGTCGTACTTGATGCCGGACTGGCCGTTGAGGTCGATGTGGAACAGCTTGTCCGCCCACAGCGCCTGGGCGATGCCGTGCGGGAAGTTCAGGCCGGCCATCTGCTCGTGGCCCACCTCGGGGTTGACGCCGTACAGCTCCGGGCGCTCCAGACGCTCGATGAACGCGAGGGCGTGGCCGACCGTGGGCAGCAGGATGTCGCCACGCGGCTCGTTCGGCTTGGGCTCGATCGCGAAGCGCAGGTCGTAGCCCTGGGAGGTGACGTACTCGCCCAGCAGGTCGAAAGCCTCCTTCATTCGGTCGAGGGCGACACGCACGTCCTTGGCCGCGCCGGACTCGGCGCCCTCCCGGCCTCCCCAGGCCACATAGGTCCGCGCGCCCAGCTCCGCCGCCAGGTCGATGTTGCGGATGGTCTTGCGCAGCGCGTAGCGCCGGACGTCCCGGTCGTTGGCGGTGAAAGCACCGTCCTTGAAGACGGGGTGCGTGAACAGGTTGGTGGTGGCCATCGGCACGGTCATCCCGTTCGCGTCCAGGGCCCCCCGGAATCGCTTGACGTGGGCCTCACGCTCACTGTCCGTGGACCCGAACGGGATCAGGTCGTCGTCGTGGAAGGTCACACCGCAGGCACCGAGCTCGGCGAGGCGCCGCACCGTCTCCACCGGGTCCAGGGCGCGCCGGGTTGCGTCGCCGAAGGGGTCCCTTCCCTGCCAGCCGACGGTCCACAGTCCGAAGGTGAACTTGTCGTCAGGGGTGGGCTGGTAGTTCATGCCTCGACTCCTTGCTCGCTGAGGACTATTTCGTCATGGCACTTAACAAATTAGTATGCGAGGACATCTCTGGGAAGAGATGAAGCGCCTCTGTGGGAAGATCACCCATGGTGACGATGCGTGCACGGCGGGCCCACGGGTCCCCTGACACGCCCTGCAGGCCGGATCATGCGAGCCGCGGAAGAGGGAGAGCCGATGTCAGCAGCCGAGGGCCCGCTCGTCGTCGGGGTGGATTCGTCCACCCAGTCCACCAAGGCGCTGGTCGTCGACGCGGCGAGCGGGGACGTGGTGGCGAGTGGCCAGGCGTCGCACACAGTCTCGTCGGGCGCGGGCCGCGAGAGCGATCCGCGCGAGTGGTGGGACGCCCTGTGCGAGGCCCTGCACCAGTGCGGGAATGCGGCCCACGAGGCCGCGGCTGTCTCGATCGGCGGCCAGCAGCACGGCCTGGTCACGCTGGACGTGAACGGCGAACCGGTGCGCCCGGCCCTGCTGTGGAACGACGTGCGGTCCGCGCCGCAGGCCCGCCGTCTGGTATCGGCGCTCGGCGGCCCCAAGGCCTGGGCCGAACGTACGGGAAGCGTCCCCGGGCCCTCCTTCACGGTCACGAAATGGGCCTGGCTCGCGCAGAACGAGCCGGATGCCGCACGCGCGACCGCTGCCGTACGGCTTCCCCACGACTACCTGACCGAACGTCTCACGGGTCAGGGCACAACGGACCGCGGTGACGCATCGGGGACCGGCTGGTGGGCTTCCGCCACGGAGGCGTACGACGAGGAGATCCTCGAACACGTGGGCCTCGACCCCGCCCTGCTGCCGCGAGTCGTGCGTCCCGGCGAGGTGGCAGGCACCGTACACGCCGCCCATGGCCTTCCGTTCTCCAAGGGCACCCTGGTCGCTCCGGGCACCGGGGACAACGCGGCTGCAGCCCTGGGCCTCGGCCTGCGCCCCGGCGCTCCCGTACTGAGCCTGGGTACATCCGGCACGGTGTACGCGATCTCCGAGCGGCGCCCCGTCGACCCGACCGGGACGGTGGCGGGCTTCGCGGACGCGCACGGCGACTGGCTGCCGCTGGCCTGCACCCTGAACTGCACGCTCGCCGTCGACCGGATCGCCACACTGCTGAGCCTGGACCGAGAGGCGGTCGAGCCCGGCTCGGGGGTGACGCTGCTCCCCTACCTCGACGGTGAGCGCACCCCACCACTGCCTCACGCGGCGGGGCTGCTGCACGGCCTGCGGCACGACACGTCGCCCGGACAACTGCTGCAGGCCGCCTACGACGGAGCCGTGCACGCATTGCTGGGCGCCCTCGACCTGGTCCTCGACGCGGACGCCGACCGCACGGCTCCGCTGCTGCTCATCGGCGGCGGCGCCAGGGGCACGGCATGGCAGGAGACCGTACGACGCCTGTCCGGGCGGCCCGTCCAGGTGCCCGAGGCCAAGGAACTCGTCGCGCTGGGCGCGGCCGCGCAGGCCGCCGCTCTGCTGACGGGCGAGGACCCGGCCTCGGTCGCCCGGCGCTGGGGCACCGCCCGCGGGCCGGTGCTGGAGGCCGTCGAGTGGGACGAGGCGACGCTCGCCAGGATCACCGGGGTACTCTCCGACGCGGCACCGCTGCTGGAGCGGGAGCCCGACCAGCGCTGACGAGATCCGGGGGAGGCATGACCGCACCACCGCACGGAGCCCATCCGTCCGGTCCCGGACGCGGGCTGCCGGACACCCAGCAGGGCATGCGCCGCCGCAATCTGGCGCGGGTCATGCACACGGTCAGGGCCGAGGGACCGCTGTCCCGTGCCACGGTCGCCTCCCGGATCGGGCTCACGCGGGCGGCGGTCTCCACCCTGGTCGATGAACTGATCAGAGCCGGGCTGCTGGAGGAACTGGGGCCGGAGCGTCCCGGCCGGGTCGGTCGCCCGGGGTCCGCCCTTGCCGTCAGCGGCCAGGGGCCGGCCGGAATCGGTGCCGAGATCGGCGTCGACCACCTCGCGGTGTGCGCGGTCGACCTGCGCGGAGTGGTGCGAGCGCGGGCGGTGCGGCACGGTACGAATCGTGGCCGTCCGCCGCGGCCGGTACTCGCCGAACTGACCGCTCTGGTCGGGGAGGTCGTCGCCGAGGCCGAACGCAGCGGGCTGCGGCCTGCGGGACTGGCCGTCGCGGTGCCAGGTCTGGTGGGGCGCGACGCCCGGACCGTGGTGCGTGCCCCCAACCTCGGCTGGCACGACACCGACCTGGCACCGCACCTGCCCGACGGGATGCCGCTGACCGTGGACAACGAGGCCAACTTCGGCGCGCTCGCGGAACTCTGGCTCGGCGACGGAGCCCTCCACGAATTTCTGCATGTCTCGGCGGAGATCGGCATCGGTGGAGCGGTGGTCGTGGAGGGGCGGCTGCTGCGCGGGACGCATGGCTTCGCGGGCGAGCTCGGCCATGTGCCCGTGCGCCCGGAAGGTCCACCGTGCGCGTGCGGCGGGCGCGGTTGTCTGGAGCAGTACGCCGGCGAGGAGGCGGTCCTGCGGGCGGCGGGGCTGGCGCCGGGCGAGAACGGGGTCGAAGTACTCGCCGAGCGTGCGGCTCAGGGCGACAAGGGGGTGCGCCGTGCCTTGCGCGATGCCGGAATCGCGCTCGGCATCGCGCTGACCGGAGCGGTCAATCTGCTGGACCCCGAGGCGGTCGTGCTCGGCGGAGCGCTCGCGGCTCTCGCGCCCTGGCTTGTGCCGTCCCTGGAGCGCGAACTGGCGGAGCGGACAGCCGGACCGGCCTGTACGGTGTCCGTCTCACGGCTGGGTTCCGAGGGACCGCTGCTCGGCGCGGCGCACTCGGTGGTGCGGGCGGTACTCGACGATCCGGCGGCGCTGTCGGGACGGGCATAGCGGCGGTGCTCCATCTTCCGGCTTCAGTGCCGGGAGCGGCTCGACGAACCTTGGCGGACGGTGTTTCGCCACTGCGGCGATCCGCACCAGATGCGGCATCCCCAAGGACGGGCCCCACATCACCGGGCATTACGAGGTCCCGGGCACGGACCACACCGATCCGGGACCGGCCGCACTACATACGGCTGGTCTCCGCCGCCCGACCCGGAGGGCGACGGGACCGGCCCGGCATGGCACGGCAGGCGGAGCGGGACAGACCCGGGCCCTCCCCCGGCCCACCCGTCCCGTTACCGGCGATGACGGTCGAAACGGTTGTCGGCGGCCACGCCGGGAGTGACGATGTCCCCAGCGCACAGCCGTCCCGGGAGGCCGAGTTGACCGATCCGTGGGTAGCCCTGGAACCGGGGTCCGATCCCGTCGAGCGGGTACGGGAGCTGCGCCGCGCCCATGAGACGTTCACCGCGGCCGGCACGGTGACGCGGCGGGTCCGTCCGGTGGTGGCCGACTCATGGCGGCGCTCGGCGCGGGCGGGCGTGGGACCGGACGGCACGGCACAGGTGGAGCTGACGGACGACGACCTGGGCTCCTACCGGGCAGACCATCCTCTGGCCCGGGTGATGCCGCTCGTCCGGGAGTTGATCGGCCCTTTCGCTGCCGACGGGGAGCATCTGCTGGCGGTCTGCGACGCGCAGGGCAGACTGCTGTGGGTCGAAGGTGATGCGGCGACCCGGCGGCGTGCGGACCGCATGAACTTCGTGCCGGGAGCACGCTGGGCGGAGTCCGCGATGGGGACGAACGCCCCGGGTACGGCCGTCGCCGTGGACCGGCCGGTCCAGGTGTTCGCGGCCGAGCACTTCGCGCGCCGGGTCCAGCCCTGGACCTGCGCGGCGGCACCCGTGCACGATCCGCGTACCGGGCGGGTGCTCGGCGCACTGGACATCACCGGTGGCGACAGACTCGCGCACCCGCACAGTCTGGGGTTCGTGCAGGCCGTGGCACGTGCCGCCGAGTCCCAGCTGGCACTTGTGTCACCGGTGCGGACACCGGCGGGCGCATGGGAACTGGCCGCCCTGGGCCGGGACGAGGCGCACCTGCGTGGCGGCGGCCGGACGATCAGGCTCAGCCGACGCCACAGCGAGATACTGGTGCTGCTGACCCGGCACCCGGAGGGACTGACCGGCGACGAACTGCTGTGCGCGCTGTACGAGGACGAGTCGGTGACACCGGTGACGCTGCGTGCCGAGCTGGCGCGACTGCGCCGCATCCTCGGCCCCGGGCTGCTGGTCTCGCGTCCCTACCGGCTCACAGCCGCGGTCGTCTCCGACGTCACCGTCGTCGAAAGGCGGCTGGACTCGGGAGCGGTCTCGGAGGCCGCGTCGGCATACCGGGGCCCGCTGCTGCCGGGTTCGCAGGCGCCGGCGGTGACCAGGCTGCGTCGGCGGCTCGGCGACGCGCTGCGGGCGGCGCTCATCGCGCGCGGCGACCCCGACCTGCTGGCCGACTGGGCGCGTTCGCCCTGGGGTGAGGACGACATCGGCGTCTGGCGGGCGCTCACGGCGGCGCGTCCGACAGCCGCCGTACGGGCGCGCCTTGGCGAGCTGGAGTCGGAGCTCGCGGCTCCCGGGGGTTGGACGCGTCCGGCACCTCGCTGACGCTGCCCGCGATCGCGCGGCTACCGCTGCCCCGGCCTTCCTTTGCCTGTTCCGGCGCCCGTGCGACACAGCCGCGACGCAACCTGCTCGCAACGTCCTTCGTCCTAGCCTCGCTGCGAGAGCTGCCCAACGGCGGGCAGCGCTGTCCCGGGAGGCAGACCCGCATGACCCGTTACGCAGCGCCAGGCACCGAGGGTGCGATCGTCTCCTACCAGGCCCGCTACGACCACTTCATCGGGGGCGAGTACGTACCGCCCGCTCTCGGCCAGTACTTCGAGAATCCGAGTCCCGTGAACGGGCAGCCGTTCACGGAGATCGCGCGCGGCACCGCGGACGACGTGGAACGCGCGCTGGACGCGGCCCATGCCGCCGCGCCCGCCTGGGGTCGCACGTCGGTCGCCGAGCGGTCCGGCATCCTCAGGAAGATCGCCGACCGGATGGAGGCCAACCTCGAGCGGCTGGCCGTGGCCGAGAGCTGGGAGAACGGCAAGCCCGTCCGGGAGACCCTGGCCGCGGACATCCCTCTGGCCATCGACCACTTCCGCTACTTCGCGGGGGCGATCCGCGCCCAGGAGGGTTCCCTGGGCGAGATCGACGACGACACGGTGGCCTATCACTTCCACGAGCCGCTCGGGGTGGTCGCGCAGATCATCCCGTGGAACTTCCCCATCCTGATGGCGACCTGGAAGCTCGCACCGGCTCTCGCCGCGGGCAACGCCGTCGTCCTGAAGCCCGCCGAGCAGACACCCGCGTCCATCCACTTCTGGCTGAGCCTGATCGCCGATCTGCTGCCGCCGGGTGTGGTGAACATCGTCAACGGATTCGGCGTGGAGGCGGGCAAGCCCCTGGCCTCCAGCCCGCGCGTCGCCAAGGTCGCGTTCACGGGCGAGACCACCACCGGGCGGCTGATCATGCAGTACGCCTCCGAGAACATCACGCCGGTCACGCTCGAACTCGGCGGCAAGTCCCCGAACATCTTCTTCGACGATGTCTGGTCGACGGACGACGAGTTCCGTGACAAGGCCCTGGAAGGCTTCACGATGTTCGCGCTCAACCAGGGCGAGGTGTGCACGTGCCCGTCCCGTGCACTGGTCCAGCGAGGCCAGTACGCGGAGTTCATGGACGCGGCCGTCGCCCGCACCGAGCTGATCAAGAGCGGCCACCCGCTGGACACGGACACGATGATCGGCGCCCAGGCGTCGAACGACCAGTTGGAGAAGATCCTCTCGTATCTGGACATCGGCCGGCAGGAGGGCGCGAAGGTGCTCACGGGCGGTGAACGCATCGAGCACGACGGCGAGCTGAAGGGCGGTTACTACGTCCAGCCCACGATCTTCGAGGGCGACAACCGGATGCGTATCTTCCAGGAGGAGATCTTCGGTCCCGTGGTGTCTGTGACGTCGTTCAGCGACTTCGACGACGCCATCAAGATCGCCAACGACACCCTGTACGGGCTCGGGGCCGGCGTGTGGACACGGGACGTCAACACGGCCTACCGCGCGGGCCGCGCAATCCAGGCGGGCCGTGTCTGGACGAACTGCTACCACGCCTACCCGGCACACGCGGCGTTCGGCGGCTACAAGGGTTCCGGCATCGGCCGCGAGACCCACAAGATGATGCTGGAGCACTATCAGCAGACGAAGAACCTCCTGGTGTCGTACTCGCCGAGGAAGCTGGGCTTCTTCTAGACACGGGAAAGGGGCGCCTGACCAGGCAGATGCCCGGCAGGCGCCCCTCCTCTGCAGCATCCTCGTGCTCGTCCCACCGTCGCATGCACTCGGCCGGGCCTCCTCCGCGGGTGCGCTTTGCTCGTGGGGTGCAGCAGCAACCATTCGTCCGGCAGGCCAGTTCGTCCCGCCTCCGTCCCGCTCGTGCCGGGCGTCGCGACAGGGAAGACGTTGCCTGTCGCGACGCTAGGGCAGCGACGGCAGGCAGCACTGCTCGACGAGTCGCCAGACCTCTTCGGGTGTTTCGCACGTGAGGGCGACAGCGGCCAGGGAGGCACAGGTGTCGTGGCTCAGCCGGCGGATGCGGGCCCGGACCTCGTCGAGTGCGGCGGGGCCGACCGAGAGGCTGTCGCAGCCGAGACCGATGAGAAGGGGGGTCACGAGGGGGTGTGCGGCGGCGTCACCGCAGACGGAGACCTGACGGTCGTGACGGTGGGCGGCGGTGACGACACGGGCGATGGCGTCGAGTACGGCGGGGTGTGCCGCCATGGCGGGGGTGGCAGTGGGGTCGCGCCGGTCCAGGTCCAGGATCTGACAGGTGAGGTCGTTGCTGCCGATGGAGAAGAAGGAGGCTTCCCTGGCGAGGTCGTCGGCCGCGGCGACGGCTTCGGGGAGCTCCACCATGATGCCCAGGGGTGGCATCGGGACGCCGGCTTCGGTGGCTGCGACCTCAAGGAGGCGTCGGCAGGCGCGCAGTTCGTCGACGCTCGCGACCATGGGGATCATGATGCGCATGTCGGTGTCGGCTCCGGCGCTGAGCAGGCCCCGGAACTGGTCGGCGAAAGCGTCCGGTCGGGCGAGCATGGGGGGCAGACCGCGCCCGAGACGCGCGCCCTCGGGGCGAGCGAGGAACGGCGGCAGTTTGTCGTCGGCGAAGTCGAGCGTACGGGCCGTGACGACCTGCCCGGTGAGAGCGCGCAGTACGGGGACGAGGGTGGCCGCGTGCTGAGCGCGGGTGGGCCATGCGGGGTGGTCGAGGAAGGGCAGTTCGGTGCGGAGCAGACCGACGCCTTCGGCGCCCGTGGTCAGGGCCGCGCGGGCCTCGGCCGGGGTGGCCACGTTGGCCCGCAGAACGATGCGGTGCTTGTCGAGTGTCTCGGCGGGCAGGTGCCGCTCTTCGGCGAGGGCGAGCCTGCGCGCCCGGTCGGTCTCCATCGCGTGCAGGGCCCTGGAGCGTTCGTCGTCACGGGGGTGGGCGACCGCGCCGGACTGATCGGTGTCGAGCAGGATCTCCTGCCCGTCGGGCAGTTCGAGCAGTTGGGGGTCGACGCCCAGGAGGAGGGGAATTCCCAGCGAGCGGGCGACGATCGCGGCGTGGGAGTTCGGACCGCCCGTCACGGAGATCGCGGCTGTCACCGTCTGGCCGGGTTCCAGCAGTTCGGCGGCGCCGATCTCGTGGGCCACCAGCACGAGGGGCTGATCGGGCGCGGGATCCGTCTCCCCGTGGAGATGGGCCAGGACGCGGCGGCCCACCTGCCGGACGTCCGCGGCGCGTTCGGCGAGAGTGGGATCGTCCAAGGCGGCGATGGTTCCTGCGTAGGTGTCGATGGCCTGCCGGATGGCAACGGGTACCGGCCGGCCGTCGTTCGCGCCCTGGATGGCCCGGTCCCGCAGATCCTGGTCCTGGGCGATGTAGCCGTTGACCTCGACGATGTCGGCCTGTTCGTCCTTGCCCTGTTCGCGCAGCGAGGTGGACAGGTCGAGCAGGCGGGTGGTGACGGCGTCGAAGGCGTCGGTGATCTGTCGCGTGGGATCGCCGCCGTCGCGGTGCGGGAGTGCGGTTCCGGTGGAGGGACGGTCGGTGCGGTGTACGACGCCGAGGGCTGTCCCGGGTGCGGCGGCGAGTCCGGAATAGGTGCGTCGGCCGGTCATTTGACCCCCAGCGTCTCGGCGAGGGCGCGGAAGACAAGGGCGGTGGAGGTGGCGCCCGGGTCCTGGTGGCCGATACTGCGGGCACCGAGGTAGGAGGCGCGGCCCTTGCGGGCCTGCATCGGGGTGGTGGCGCGCATGCCTTCTTCGGCCGCGTCGGCGGCGGCCACGGCCGCTGCGGCCAGGTCGGCTCCGGTATCGGCCTGTTCCTGGAAGGCGGCCAGTGCGGGGGCGTAGGCGTCGATCATGGTCTTGTCACCGGGTGAGGCCGCACCGAGCTTCTCGATGCTCGCGAGCCCGGCGGCCAGCGCCGCGGCGAACTGCTGTGTGGGGGCGGTGGGGGCGTCCAGGGCCTTGCCGATGGCGCGGAAGGCACCGCCGTAGAGCGGTCCGGAGGCACCTCCGACGGTGGAGATGAGGGTGGTGCCCGTCTTGACGAGTACGGCCCCGACGGTGTCGGGCTCGTAGTCGGCCAAGGCCGTGACGGCGGCGGAGAAGCCGCGCTGCATGTTGGTGCCGTGGTCGGCGTCGCCGATGGCCGAGTCGAGCTGGGTGAGGTGGTCCTTGTGCTGGTCCACGGCGGCTGCGATGGCCTGCACCCACGTGCGGGCGAGGTCGGTGTCCACGGGGTCTCCGTTCATGGTCGGTAAGGGCTGGTTGTCGGTGGTGGGGTGAGCCGGGGGTGGGGGATGACGCGAGGGATGCGATCCGGGCGGGCAGGCAGTGGGAGGGGCCCGCCCGGCCCCCGCGTGTTGCGTGGCCCCGCCCCCGGCTCGGTTTCAGACGCCCCAGCGCAGGGCCGGGGTGTTCACCGGCGCGTCCCACAGGGACAGCATGTCTGCATCGGCCTTGCATACGGTGAGAGAAACACCCGCCATGTCCAGGCTGGTCACGTAGTTGCCGACAAGGTTGCGGGCGACGACCACGCCCTTGTCCTCGAGCGCTACGGCGACCTCGTTGAAGAACACGTACAACTCGATGAGCGGAGTGCCGCCCAGGCCGTTGACCATGACTATGGTCTCGTCGCCGGCCGTCAGCGGCTGGTCGGCGAGGATGGCGTCCAGGGCGGTGGCCACGACCTCCCTGACGGGCCGGAGCTTCTCACGGCTGCGACCGGGTTCGCCGTGGATGCCGACGCCGACCTCCATCTCGTCCTCGGGCAGGTCGAAACCGGGCTTGCCGGAAGCGGGGTTGGTACACGCGGTCAGCGCCACGGCGAAGGACCGGGAGGCGGCGTTCACCCGCTTGGCCATCTCCGCCACGGCAGCGAGGTCGGCGCCCTGTTCGGCGAGCGCGCCCGCGATCTTCTCGACGAAGACCGTGGCTCCGGTGCCTCGGCGCCCGGCCGTCCAGGTGGAGTCCTGGACGGCGACGTCGTCGTCGACCAGGACGGTCTCCACCGTGATGCCTTCCTCCGCGGCCAGTTCGGCGGCCATCTGAAAGTTGAGGACGTCCCCGGTGTAGTTCTTCACGATGAAGAGCACGCCCGCACCGCCGTCGACGGCCTGGGCCGCGGCAAGCATCTGACCGGGCACGGGCGAGGTGAACACCTCGCCGGGGCAGGCGGCGTCCAGCATGCCCTGTCCGACGAAGCCGCCGTGCAGGGGTTCGTGCCCTGAACCGCCGCCGGATACGAGGGCGGCCTTGCCCGGCCCGGTACCCGTGGCGCGGGCGATCACCTTGTTCTCCAGGTCGACCTTCAGCCCGGGGTGGGCGGCTGCGATCCCGGACAGCGCCTCGGCCAGCACCGCTTCCGGCGCGTTGATGAACTTCTTCATGACAGGGCTCCTTCAGCGGCTGCGACCGGCTCGGTCGTCGACTCGGCGGTGGCGACACCGCGACGGGCGTTCAGGGCGACGTACAGGAAACCGGCGGCGACCGCGCCCCCGACGTCGCCGAGCAGGTAGACCGGCAACTGGCTCCAATGGACCGTGCCGTTGAACAACTGGCCGACCAGCATGGGGCCGACGACGCGGGCCGGGTTGATCGCGGAACTGGTGGCGGGTCCGACCACCATGATGACGGCGAACACCGCAAGTCCTATGGCGAGCCCGGCGAAACCGCCGGCCGAGCGGCGGTCGATGGCGCCGAAGACGACGAAGGCGAGGACGGCCGTGCCGATGGCCTCGGCGAAGAAGGCTTGGCCGACACTGATTTGGGGGCCGTACGAGGCGATGCCCAGACCGACGGTCACGGCCTGGTGGCCGAGCACCCCGATGATCGCGAGGGCTCCCAGGACCGCGCCGACGACTTGGGCGGTTATGTAGCCGGGGACGTCCCGCCAGGGCATCTTCCCCGTCGCGGCGAGCGTGAGGGTGATGGCCGGGTTGATCTGGCAGCCGGAGATGTGGCCGATCGCGTAGACCATCGCGATGACCACCGTGGCGAACGCCAGCGAGATCATGCCGAGATCGGCGAAGGTGAACGGGGCCTTGCCGTTGACGATGAGTGTCGCGGGGACTGAACCGACGCCGATGAAGACCAGCATCGCGGTGCCCAGCAGCTCGGCCACAAGCTTCTGTGGGTAGGTGTTTTCTTCCATGGAAGGCGCCCAGCGCCGAGCGTCGGCTTGGGCGTCTCACCTCCTCCGCGTGGAGCGGGCTGTGAAGGGAGGTGACCGCCAGGTGATCAGGGTCGGGGCACCTGGCGGCCGCGCAGGGGGAAGCCGGGAAGATTTGAGGCTCCGGCTGTATGGCGTTCACTATGGATGAACGTTGTTCCGGAAATTACGGCCACGTTTCCGGCCTGTCAAGAGGTTCGGCGGCCATCGCGTTCCGCTGGATACGACGAAGGCCCCACGGCATGCCGTGGGGCCTGGGTCACCCGGATCGGACGCGGGAAAGCCGACGGGCGCTCCCGGCCCGCGAGGGCAGATCAGGTCATCGTGGTGCGTCCGGCCGCCCCGCGCGGGGCACCCAGGTCGCGGGAAAGGTTGCGGGCGGTCTCCCGGACGGCGACCGCAAGCTCCTGGCGTGCCGATTCGGCCAGCAGCCGCTCGACCGGGCCGACGATGCCAAGAGCGCCGACCACCTCGCCGGAGCGGTCGAATACGGGAGAGGCGATACCCGCGTCCCCGATGGC
This sequence comes from Streptomyces sp. NPDC047022, assembly GCF_040644155.1. Classification (NCBI taxonomy): domain Bacteria; kingdom Bacillati; phylum Actinomycetota; class Actinomycetes; order Kitasatosporales; family Streptomycetaceae; genus Streptomyces; species Streptomyces sp. NPDC047022. Next base: position 203,807 of record NZ_JBEYVV010000005.1, read on the forward strand.
GGACTCCTGGTCCTCGATCGCGTAGCCCGCCCTGAGGACTTCCTTCAACTGGCCCGCCAGCTCATCCGGGTCGGTGACGCTGGCGCCGGTGAGCACCGCCGGCTCTCCCTCGAGCAGGCGCTCACGCTCGCGGGCCGGAAGGAAGGCCACGATGGCCTTTCCCAGGGCACATGTGCTCCACGGGACGACGGCGCCCACCTCGAGGATCTGCACGGCACCCTCGGGGCGGAAGGCATGGTGCACCACCATGATGTGGTCACCGGTGAGCACGGCCACCCAGACCGCCTCGTTCGCCCGGTTCGCGAGCTGGTCCGACCAGGTCAGCGAGCGGGTGCGAAGCTCCTGGGTGTCCAGGTAGGCATTGCCGAGCTGTACGAGATCGGGGCCGAGCTGGTACTTCGAGCTGTCCCGGTCCTGCACCACCAGCCCCTCGGCCTCCAGCGTGCGCAGCAGCGCGTGCACGGTCGGCTTGGCCACGCCCAGGCGGTCGGCCAGCTCGGTCACGCCCAGGCGCGGCCCGGTGGACGCGAGCTCCCGGAGGATCTGGACCGCCCGCTGCACCGCCTGCACCATCGGAAATTGCCCCCTCGTTCACTATTGCTGAACAGCGTTCCGACATCTACGGTAACCGTTCATGAGCGCATCTGTCGGCATCGTACTCGTGTCCCACAGCGCCGAGCTCGCCGCGGGCCTTCGCCTGCTGGTGCAGCAGATCGGCTCCGACACGGTCCCCCTAGCCATCGCCGGAGGTACCGACGACGGCCGGATCGGCACCAGCTACGACCTCGTCCTCGCCGCCATCCGCCGCGTCGACCAGGGAGCCGGTGTCATCGTCCTGCCCGATCTCGGCAGCTCCGTTCTGACCGCCCGCACTGTCCTTGAAGACCATCCCAGCAGCGAAGTGCTGATCGTCGACGCGCCCTTCGTCGAAGGAGCCGTCGCAGCCGTCGTAACCGCCGCATCCGGCGCCGACCTGATGGCCGTCGCCGACGCCGCCGAGGAGGCCCGCCATGTCCACAAGCTCTGAGCCCACCACCACGACCGCGCCCCAGCACGAGACCGCTGTGGTTCTGCCCGCCAACCTCCACGCTCGGCCCGCCGGCCAACTCGCCCGGGCCGCAGCAGGCTTCACCAGTGCCATACGACTGGAGTACGCCGGCCGGACGGTCAATCCGACCGGTGTCCTGGCCGTCATGGGCCTGGGCGCCACGTTCGGCAGCACCGTGACCATCCGCGCCGAAGGCCATGACGCCGAAGAGGCCGTCACGGCGCTGAGTCGGATCCTGATGAACGCCGAGTGACCCGGCCGCCCCCAGCGACACCTGATCAGCCCCGCTTCCGGCACGAGAAGCGAGGAACAGTGGAGGCGGCGAGGGCGACCGGCCGATGTCCAGTGCCGCGGCACTAGCGGAGGTCGCCGCTGAGCACCCACAAGTGCCCGAAGGGGTCCTTCACCCTGCCCTGTCGCTTGCCGTAGGGGCGGTCCTCGACCGGGATCACGAGCTCGCCCCCGAGCTCCAGCATCCGGTCCGCCGTGGCACCCGGGTCGGACACATCGATCATGAGGAGGACGGGTGAACCGCCCACGGACCCGGGATCGTGCCAGCCCCACTCGTCGACGCTCTGCGCCAGCGCGAAAACCGAGGAGCCCAGGGCGAGTTCGGCATGGATCACGACTCCCGCGTCGTCGGTCACCCGCGAGGTCAAGGTGGCTCCCAGAGCCTTGGTGTAGAAGTCGATTCCCGCGTCGGCGTCGGACACGAGCAACTTGGGCTGAAGCTCACTGGTCATGGCTCGATGATCAGGGCGAAGGAAGTCTCCTGCCTTGTAGATTTCGGCCTTCCTCCGCGAGCCATGCGGTCGGTGTCGTCCGCATCAGGTCATGGAAGTCACGCACCAGGTGACTCTGGTCGTGGTATGCGCTCTCCGCGGCGATCTGGGCCCAGGATCCGGCCCCGTCCCCCGCACGACGGACGGCTGCCGACAGCCGCGCGACACGTGAGGCGAACTTCGGGCTGATCCCCACCGCGCTCTGCATCACCTGCCGCAGGCGCCGCGGGCTCAGGTGCACATGCCGTGCGAGATCCTCGACGGATACCTGTCCGTGACTGGCCTGGATGATCTTCAGTGTCTCGAGCGCGTACCGGGACACGTCAGGCTGATCAGCTCGTAACAGGCGCTCGAGGAGCCTGCGTCGCACGAGCGGACCCCGCTGGTCGGCCGGGCAGGCCGCCAGCTCCTCGCTCAGCCGGCTCACCCACGGCAGCAGCACATCGGCGCTGACGCCACCCGCGTCCACCTCGCTGAGCGGGACTGCGGTAAGGCGTTGGGCGGCCACGGGCGACAGTTCGACGTACACCATCGGCTGGTGCGGCCTCAGAACGACGGAGGGTGTGGCCGTGCCGGGCCGCATCATCCCGGTGACCACGGCCGGAACGCACCGGGCATGCCCGCCGTACCGGACTTCGATGGGTGCCCCGAGGCTGACGACCAGGCGCGACGACAGAGTCGGGAGGGCTCTGTGCAACCGAGGGGGGCCGGTGTGCTCGCTGAGGGCGACTACGCCGATGCCTGCCGCGCGACATGCCTGACGCAAATCCACGCGGCCATTCTCCCACCGCTGAGCGGCGTCAGGCCTGCCTGACCCTCGTCTGCCGGGTGCGGACGGCGACGAATCCCGTCCGCACCCCGCGGCCCCGGCCATCTGTTCAGGTGCCGGGCTCGTGCCGATGCAGCCCCTCACGCGCCGACCGCAGTTCCGGGAAGGGAATCCGGACCCGTGTGAGCAGATACGGAGCGCCCGTGGTGCCGCCCGTGCCCGAAAGGCCGCCCAGCGTTCGGTCGACCAGGACCAGATGGGCCACCTTCCACCGCCAGAAGCGGTAGCCGAGGTCGAGGAGGGCCTCCGCCATGCGGTGCGCAGCGCCGGCACCTGACGCGCCGAGGCGGCAGATCTCCCCCACGCCGGTGCCGCGAGCGGCGAGCGCCTTGAGGAAGGCCCGGTACAGGGGACTCTCACCCTCGTCGGCGGTGCCCAGGCGCACCTCCAGCTCGTGGAAGTTGCGCGACTGGGCTCCGCTGGCGCTGCCCAGCCGGGCCCGGAACACGGCGAAGCGCTGGACCGGTAGCCGTTCCAGGAGCCGTACCGTGTCCTCCAGCAGGCCCATCACCGCCACGGCACGGTGCAGGTGTTCCAGCGCGAGTTCGATGCCGTCCGGCGCGGCCCGCCCGTCGGTGCACACCAGTGTCTCGGTCGCCGCGTCCAGGTCGTGCAGCACCTGGGTGAGCCACAGCTCGCTGGTCTGGTGGGCCACGATGAAGAACAGCTCGGCCGAGCCGGTGGCGGCACCGTCGTCCGGCGGCGACAGCGGCTCCTGGAGCGACAGCAGCCGCTCCAGGCGCAGATAGCCCGCGTAGTCCGGTCCGGTCACGGGGATCCGCCGTGGGAGCGCAGCCGCCTCACGTGCGTGAGCAGCCGTGTGACGCCGGTGTCGAGTTCGTCGGGGTCACCGCAGAACGCGAGCCGGACCAGGGTGCGGGCCTCGGCCGAGGGATCCGCCGACAGCACCCGGCCGTCGTCCGACAGCACGGGCCGCAGCGCGAACCCCGCAGCCGGCGCCACACCCACGTCGTGGGTCTCCAGCAGGCCGGCGGCGAACGTCTCCGCGTCGACGCCGGTGGAGCCTACGTCGATCACGGCGTACCAGCCGCCCTGCGGGAGTTCGGCGAGCAGTCCCGCCTCGCGGAGGGCGGGCAGGGCCCGGTCGCGGTTGGCCCGGACCATCCGGGCGTTGGCCCGTACGGCGTCCTGTGTCTTCAGCGCGATGAGTCCGGCGTACTGCACAGGTGTCGAGGGGCCGATGATGCTCGCCTCCTGCACCACGCGCATGGCGTGCGCGGCGGCGGCGTTCGGCGTCACCACGTAGCCCAGCCGGTATCCGGTCATCGCCAGGCTCTTGGAGAAGGAGAACGTACTGAAGACGCGCCGCTCGTCCTCGGGCACGCCGTTCTCCAGCGAGGCGAACGAGATGTGGTCGCCCTCGTACACGAAGTGCTCGTACGCCTCGTCGCTGATGATCTGGAGGTCGTGTGCGCGCGAGAGTTCGAGAATGCCTCTCATGCTCTCGGCGTCCAGCACCGCACCGGTCGGGTTGGCCGGGGAGTTCACCAGGACGGCCCGGGTGCGGGGGGTGAGGGCGGCACGCAGGGACTCGACGTCGGGGCGGTATCCGGGCCCGAGCGGGTAGAAGACGGGCCGGAATCCGGCGAGGAGGATCTGCTGGAGGTGGATCGGCCAGTGCAGCTCCGGCATCAGCAGTTCGTCGCCCGGCCCCGCCAGCGACTGGAACAGAGCGGCGAGCCCCTGGCAGGAGCCCGGTGTCACGAACACCCGTTCCGCACTGGTGTGGTGGCCGTTCTCCGTCTCCAGTTTCACCGCCAGTGCCTCCCGCAAGGAGGTCATGCCCTCGGCGGACGTGTAGGCCGTACGGCCGTCGCGCACCGCGTGCTCCACGGCCAGGGCCACCTCCCGCGGCGGCGGGAAGTACGGTTCCCCGACATGGAGTTTGACGACAGGCCGGCCGGTCGCCCGCTCCCGCTCCTCCGCGGCGCGGAAGACCGCGTGCAGACAGGACGGGGGGATGGTGCCGGCGCGCGGGACCGGGCCCATCAGCGGTCGCCGTCTGCGCCGACGGGCAGGGCGCCCGGGACGAACTCGTAGACGAAGAAGCTCTGGAGCTCCGCGGGCCGGTCGCCGATGACGTGCTTGGCGGCCTGCTCGAATCCGTTCACGGACAGCTCGTGCTCGACGATGAGCGGCGAGAGTTTGTGTTCCTCTTCGAACGACGTGACCATGTCGTCCTTGGTTATCTGCATCTCGGCGATGGCCACCTGCCAGCGGTCCCGCTCGATGGCGTAGTCGATGACGAACTTGTACCAGTTCCACAGCGTGCGCCTGCGGCGGTCCTCCAGGATCCGGGACCACTCGGGGACGGTGCCGCTTCGGCGGTACTCCTCGATCTCCTCCCGGCTGGCGAGCAGATGGCCCCCGCCGAGCTCGATGACCTCGGCGTTCTTCAGGCGTATGGCGTCGTCCTCCGTGCAGTACTCGGGACAGAACTCGTCGCCGAGTATCAGCACACCGCCCTCCTCCAGGAGGTCGCGCACATGCTGGAGATGGCTGTGCGGCAGATGGTGGTGGCTGCCCCAGGAGACGATGACGTCGAGCGGTTCCTTCCAGTCCGTGAAGGACTCGGTGAAGACCTCGGCGCGAGGGTGTGCCGCCAGTCGTTCGCGGGCCTGCCGGGCGGGGTTGGGCGCGATCTCGTTGGCGATCACACGGCAGTCGGGCAGCCGCTGTGCGATCAGTTCGGAGAGCACCCCCGACCCGGATCCCACGTCCATGACGGTCAGCGGGCGCCCTGCCGTCTCACGTTTCCTGGCCACCAGGTCCACGATGAGGTGGTCGCCATCGCTGATGTCGGGGTGGCCCTCGCGCATGACGGCGCCGACGTCGACGCGCTTGAATTCCTCACGGCCGTAGACCGTGGAAATCTCTTCGGTGCTCATTCTTTCTCTCCCTCGGCCTCTCCGGCACCGTCGTGACGTATGACATGCGCCGGGCTGCTGTACGGAAACGAGTGACGGGCATGCGGGAATGTTGCGGGAATCACGACGTGCGGCCGCCGTCGACGGGGATGAGGGCTCCGGTGACCCATCCGGCGGCCTCGGGGTCGAGCAGCCGGCACACCCAGGACGCGATGTCCTCCGGGGTTCCGAAGCGGCCGAGGGGGGTGCTGTCGACCATGTCGTCGCGCAGTCGCGCGACTTGTTCGGGGGCGAGTCCGAGATCGTCGTACATCGGGGTGTCGACCGGGCCGGGCAGCACCGCGTTGACCCGGACGAGCGGGGCGAGTTCCCGGGCCAGTGACCGGGTGAGGCTGTTCAGGGCGGCCTTGGAGGCGCCGTACACCGCCCGGTCGGGCATGGCCAGGACACCTCCGACGGAAGAGACGTTGACCACGGATCCGCCGCCGGCGCGCAGTGGGGGCAGGGCGGCCCGGATCAGGTGGACCGGGCCGAGCAGGTTGACGTCGAGCATGGCGTTCAGGTCGCTCGGATCGGCGTCGGCCAGTGGTCCGAACCGGGCCAGTCCCGCGTTGTTGACCAGGCCGTCCATCCCGCCGAAGCACTCCAGCGCGGCCTGTACGGCACGGGCCGCCGCGGCGGGCCGGGCGATGTCCGCCGGATGCACGAGCGCCTGTCCGTCTTGCGCCGCCTCGGCGGTCTCGCACAGCGCGGCGGCTCGGCGGCCGACCAGGACGACGCGGGCGCCCGCGCCGAACAACTGCCGTGCCACGGCGCGTCCGATACCGCTGCCGGCGCCGGTGACGAGGAAGGTCTTGTCGTGCAGGCTCATGAGGGGAATTCCGCTCGCTTTCTACCGCAGTTCGATATCGTCTGCGGCTTCCGCTTGCTGTCGCCCGTCGTCGGGAGCCTAAGGCCCGGCGCACCGGTACCGGCACAATCTTTCACGGTTCAAAAAGACTTCTCCGGAACCGGATCAGGTAATTCAGCGGGGCTGGATTCGACGGATCAGGGTGATGCCCTCGCGTACCGTGAGCATCACCTGTTCGACCCTGGAATCGTCACGGACTTTCTCGTTGAAAGCCCGCAGGGCCACGGTGTCGGGCTTGTGGTCCAGGGGGTTCGCCACGCCCCCGAACTGGAGCACGTTGTCGACGGCGATGAGCCCTGTCTCGGAGAGCCGGGGCAGCACCGCGTCGTAGTAGTCGCCGTAGCCCTGCTTGTCGGCGTCGATGAACACGAGATCCCAGGGCCCCTCAAGGCTCCCCAGCTGTTCCAGCGCCGGGCCGAGCCGCAGCTCGATCCGGTCGGCGTAGGGCGAGGCGGCGAAGTGACGGCGCGCTATCCCGGCGTGTCCGGGATCCGCCTCGCAGGTCACCAGGGTGCCGTCCGGCGGGAGTTCGGCCGCCATGCACAGGGCCGAGTAGCCGGTGAACGTGCCGATCTCCAGGACGGTGCGGGCGCGCAGCATCCGTACGAGCAGGGCCAGGAAGCGGCCCTCCAACGGGCCGACCATCATCTGCGGGACTTCGCACCGCTCGCGTGTCTCCTCGGCCAGCGCGGCCAGCGACGGCGGTTCGCCCGTCGAGTGCGTCTCGGCGTATGCCTCGACAGTGGGCCTGACGATCATGCGGACTCCCGGTCCGTCGTGGTGAGCAGCCAGCCGACGAGCTCGTCCTCCTGGCCGCGGAAGTAGAAGTGGTCGCCGGTGAAGAGACGAAAGGTGAAGCCGCCCCGGGAGACCTCGGACCACGCCTCGGTCTCCTTGGGGGTGACCTCCGGGTCGTCGTCGCCTCCACAGGCGGCGACGGGGCAGGACAGCAGGGGGCCAGTGCCCGGCCGGTACCGCTCGACCAGGCGGTAGTCGGCCCTCAGGGTCGGCAGGACGGTCTTGCGTACCTGCGGGTTGGCGAGGAGCAGGGGTGGCGTCGCGCCGAGCCGGGCGAGCTCTTCCCACAGGGCCTCGTCGTCGAGGTGCTTGACGCCGGGCCTGTGGTAGCGGGGAGCCGGCCGGCCCGACAGGCACAGGAGGGCCGGAGCCACCCCGTGCTCGTACTCCAGCCGGAGCGCCACCTCATGGGCGACGGACGCGCCCATGCTATGCCCGAAGAGCACGAAGTCACGGTCGAGCGCGGGCAGCAGCGCGGCGCTGATCCGGTCCGCAAGCTCGGCCATGTCGGTGATGTGCCGCTCCTCCACCCGGTCCTCGCGGCCCGGGTACTGCGCGATCATCGGTTCGGCCGCGGGCAGGACGCGTTTGGCCATGCCCCGGTAGAAGCTGGCGGCACCGCCGCCGTGCGGGAAGAACACCACCCGACGCCGTGCGGAGGGGCGAAGCCAGTAGCGGCGGAACCACAGATCCAGCTCGGCAGTCATGGGCGGCCCCCCGGTCCCGGGTCCGGCGCGCCCGCGGTGAGGGCCGCGGCGGGCAGGACCCGCGGTGTGGGCGGGTCGCGGTGCAGGCGTACGGGTCCGAAGCGGTCGGCGGCCTCGCGGGTAAGCCTGCTCAGGGTCAGATGGTATTGACCGTCGCGGCCGGGGTCGGTGCCGCTCTCGATGTCCTCGCGCAACGCCCGGAGCGCTCCCACCGCGGCCTCGGGCCACAGCTCGCCGAGGATCCGGGTGTGGTCGGGGCCGGTGCCGGGCCCGAGGGGTTCCGCGCTGAGGTGGCCGAAGTGGGCCGCCTGCGACTCCTCCATGCGCACGGTCGTACGCATGTCGTCCGGCATGTACGGGCGCGGGCTCCACATGACCGGGCCGTGCGTGTTGAGCAGGGTGAGGTGCCCGCCCTCGGTGTACAGGGTGATGCGGTGGAAGAGGTGGATGTTGTTGTCCGGGTCGGCGGGGTCCATGTCGTTCTGCAGCCGAAGCGTGCACGGGACCCCGGCGATCACCCCGTCCAGGCTCCGGTACACGGGCGGCGAGCCGGCCAGGTCCGCGAGTTCGGGCGGCAGATCGGCTGTCCGCCCGAACGCCCAGGGGCGGACCCCGCGCAGCGCCCGGCCGAGGATGTCGAAGAGGGTGTACAGCACCTGGAAGGCGCAGACGGCGTCGATGTGCAGGGCACGCTGCTCGGCCAGCAGCCGGCGGGCGGCGGCGATGAACCGCCGTACGGGCTCGACGTGCACGTAGTGGCTGTTGAGCCGGTACACCACCCGGTGCTCCCGTGCCGTGCGCAGGCAGTCGGTCAGTTCCCGTGTGTGCAGGGGGTGTTCCTGGAGGATGTGGTGGCCGCGGGCCATGAGCTGCCCGGCGAGGCGGGCACCCGGGCCGCCGTTGATGCCGGCGCCGACCACCACACAGCATGCCTCCACGTCCTTGGGCACCTGTTCGGGTTCGGTGAACAGGGGAACACCGTAGTGCCTGGCGATGCGCGCGGAGCGCTCGCCGCCCCGGGCCAGGACGCCGGCGAGTTCGTACGGGGAGTCGGGACGGGCGACGCCAGCGAGGTAGACGCGGCCGAACTTGGTGCCGGCGACCACGATCCGGGGCCGCTCGCCGCTCACAGTTCGCCCTCCTCCGGTGCCGACACCTCGTCCAGTGGGCGGTCGAAGAGATCCAGCGAGGTCACGGCCGGCAGGGCCCGCAGCCGTTCCACGACGAGGCCGGGGTCCAGCACCTCGGCGGCGTAGTGGACCCCGGCGGGCACCGTGCCCGCGAGCAGCGCGCCCGTTGCGAAGGCTGCGACCGCGCCGGTCAGTTCATAGGTGTCGGTGCCGCGCAGAACCAAGGCGCGCACCGTTTCCCGGCCCGCGCTGCGGCCGGTCAGTTCCAGCACGAACAGCTGGTACGGGTCCCGTCCGAACAGGTCGAGCCCTGCCGCGTCGATGAGTTCACGGGCGGCCGGTTCCAGTGCGCTCTGCCCGGTCATGGCGCCCTGGAGGCGTCCGAGTGCCTTGAGCATCCGGGAGCCTCCGTCGAAGACGTTGTACCAGTCGACGGTGGCCAGCCCCAGGTCGCGGGCGAGCCGCTCGACCTCGTAGCTGAGGTAGGGATAGGCACTGACCGTGCCCGGGAAGAAGGGCAGTTCGATGTCGTTGAGCGGCTGCAGGACGCGCAGTACGCGAGTGCCGTTGCGCCACGCCGACTGGGCCTCGCCGTAGGCACCGCCGAGGCTGAGCAGGTAGTCGCCGGCGCCGGCCGGGGTGAGCCGGTCCATGGTGCCGACGTAACCGAGCAGCCGTTCGGGTTCGTCGACGCCCTGGGCGGCGAGCCACCGTGGCAGCAGGCCGGTGAGGCCGGGCATCATGCCGGCGGTGAGGACGGCGGCCCGTCCTCGCCCGGCCGGATCGCGCTCGGACAGCGCGCGGTGCACCGGTTCGTCACCGCCCGCGTCGACGTAGTCGGCGCCGACGGCGAGGGCGGCGGCGGCGACCGTGTCCAGGACGCGGTATGAGGGGCCGGCGCAGTTGACGACGACGCTGCTGCCGGCGCAGAACGTGGCGAGAGACGCGGTGTTGTTCAGGTCGACGGCGTACGGCTCGGCCCGGTCGCCGAGGCGGTCGGCGCAGCGGGTCGCTTCGGCCAGGCGACGGCCGCCGATGCGCAGCCTTGCCTCGGGGTGGGCGGCGGCCAGTTCGCGTGCGGCCACCGCGCCGACCGCGCCGTAGCCGCCGAGGACGGCGAGGGTGCGGGTCACCGGGTGCCCTCCTGGTGTGTCGCGGGAGCGGTCAGGGCGGCGGCCAGTTCGGCCGTGTGGCCGGCGGACAGGCAGGTGAAGTGGTCCCCCGGGATGTGCCGGGTGCGCAGGCGTCCCAGACACAGCTCCGTCCAGTAGCGGGTGGCGTCGGCGGCGAGTGCCGGCCACAGCGGAGTGTCGTCGCGGTGCAGGAGCAGGGTGATGTCCCCGGTGTACGGGTCCGGGCGGTGGCCGGCCGCGGCCCGCGCGAGCAGGCGATGGGCGGCGTACCTGTCCCGGACCGCCTCCGTGCTGCTGCCCAGGGCCCGGGCGAGACGTGCCCACCGCTCGTCGGCGGGAGTGGTCGCCGCACGGGCGAACGCGGCGGCGGTGTCGGCGAGAGCGCCGTCCAGTGCGGCGAGCGCCCCGGCGGCTACCGTGCCGGGCGTCCGGGCCAGTACGGCGGCCAGGGCGGCGCCGGTCGCCCGCTGCCCTGGCCAGCCCAGGGCGCCGGGGTCCACTCCGCTGCCGAGGGCGAAGAGGTACTCGGCGAGGACCGGGTCCTCGACCGCCGCGGGCAGCGGGTAGCTGCTGACGACGGTCAGTTCGACGTCGGCGCCGCCCTCGGTGAGCTGCCGGGCCGTCTCGGCCGCGAGCAGGGCTCCGCTGTGGGCTCCGACCAGGCGGAAGCGGGTGTGCCCGGTGGCACGCATCAGCCGGGCCCGCTCGTGCGCGACGCGTTCGATCACGGTGCCCGGGGCGGCGTCGAGATGGGCGCCGAGGGGGTGTGCGGCGGAGACGTCGAGCAGGGGTCCGGTCTCCTCCAGCAGGTCGCACAGATCCTGGAGGGCGGGGCCGGCGGGGAAGCCCTCGCGGAAGACCGCCCAGAGCCGGTCGCCGGGATCGCCGGAGGCCGCGAGGGTCACCGGTGCGGCGGGGCCGGCGGCCTGGGGCGCCGCTCGGGGCGTGGGGGCCGTGGTGAGGATCTGCGCCAGGCGGTGCACGCTCGCGCCGTCGAGGAGTTCGCGCAGCAGTTCGTCGAAGAGGGTGTGTTCCGCTTCCGGCAGTTCCTCCCTCAGCGCTCCGACGAGCTGGGCGGCGAGCAGGGAGTCGCCGCCCGCCTCGTAGAACGTGTCGTCGCGGTCCGGAGCGGGCGTGTCCAGGACGCGGCACCACAGCGCGGTGATGCGCTGTTCCAGGTCCGTCATCGGCTGCGGATCCGCGCCGCGGATCCGCTCGGCGGTGCGGCGGGGGGTGAGCCAGGTGCGCAGGGTTCGCCGGTCCACCTTGCCGTTGTCCGTGAGCGGCAGTTCGTCGACGATCTGGATCTGCGCCGGGATCATCTCCTCGGGCAGCCGTTCTCCGAGGTGCGCGGAGAGCTGCGTGGGCGTGACCCGGGCCCGGTCGGCCTTGAAGCGGACGGCGAAGACGTGCATGCCGATGGCCGACAGCGGGTCGTCCGGGCCGGGCAGGCAGAGCACCGGCTCGCCGCCGGCCTCGGCGATCAGGGCGAGCCACTGGTCCCGGGTGACGAAGGTCTGGTCCTTGCCGTGGCGTACGTCCTCGAAGTCGCCGGCGGTGGCGTCGAAGAGGAACTCCATGGACGTGAGGATCTGGTAGTTGTCACGGGTGGTCTCGATGAACACCAGCCAGCCGTCGGGCGCCAGCATCTGCCGCATACGGTCCAGGACCGTGGTGGCGTCGCGGGAGTAGTGCATGACGTTGCCGCACAGGATGAGGTCGAGCGAGTTCGGCTCGATCCCCTGGGGCCGGAAGTCCTCGTTCATGTCGAACAGGGCGTAGCGCACCCAGGGGAAGTCGGCGAACCGTTCGGCGGCCTTGTTCAGGAAGAACTGCGAGACGTCGGTGAAGAGGTAGGAGCAGTCGGTTCCGGCCAGCCGGGGTACCGCCTCTACGCTGACGCCGCCCACTCCGGCGCCGACTTCCAGCAGTCGTACCGTGCCGTGCCGTGCGTGGTCGTCGGCGACGCGGCGCACCACCGAGGTGGCGATGCGGTTGAGGTAGGAGTTGAGGAAGCCCTGGGTGTAGGCGGCCTCCTGGATGTCGATGCGGCCTTCGGGGAACAGCAGTTGCACGGGGTCCTGTTCGTCGCGCAGCAGCTGCGGCAGGTGGGCGGTCGCGGTACGGAAGTAGTGCAGGAGCTGCGAGCCGTCCTGGGCGGAGGGCAGTGCGGTGTCGACTTGCCGCCATGCCTCGGCGACGGCACCCGGAGCGGCGCGGCGCAGTGCGCGGTAGCCGTGCTGCGGCTGGTGTTCCAGGTGCCCTTCGCGGACCAGAGCGGCGAGCCAGCGCCGGACCAGCCGGTGGTGCTTGGGGGCGGCCTTGGCGGCGGCCAGAATGTCGGCCGGCGGGTGCCGGGTCTCTTCGTCCGGGAAGAGACCGCTTTTCTGGAGGACGTCCATCATCGCGAGCAGGGCGGCCTCGTCGAGGCGCCGAGCGAAGGCGACCACCTGTTCGGCGTCCACGCCGGAGCGGATCTCCTCGCCTTCCGCGGCGACGGCCGCGACCAGGGCGCCATCGGTTCGCTCGACGGTGCCGGGCGCGAGGCGGGCGGTCTGTGCGAAGCCCACGAGACGGCGCTCCAGGGGGCGTTCGCCGTCCACGATCACCGCGCCCGCGGCGACCGCGGGATGGGCCTGGAGCGCCGCCTCGACCTCGGCCGCCTCGATACGGTGGCCGCGGATCTTCACCTGCCGGTCGTTGCGGCCCAGGAACTCAATCTCGCCGGAGTGCAGATACCGGCCCAGATCGCCGGTCCGGTACAGGCGTTCGCCGGTGCGCGGATGCCGTACGAAGCGCTCGGCTGTCTTCTCCTCGTCGTGCAGATAGCCCGCGGCGAGTCCGGCGCCGGCGATGTAGAGGTCGCCGGCGACCAGGTCGGGGCAGGGTTCGAAGTCGGCGTCCAGCACGTGGAAGCGCTGGTTGGCGAGGGGGCGGCCGTAGGGGATGGACGGCTGGTCCTCGGGGACCGCGCCGTCGACGGGGTGGTGGATGGACCAGATCGACGCCTCGGTCGCGCCGCCGAGGGAGACCACGCGCAGCCCGGGCACCTTGGCACGGATGCTGTCGGGCAGCCGTACCGGTATCCAGTCGCCGGACAGCAGGGCCAGACGCAGGCGGGGCAGCGGGACGGGGCTGGTGCCGAGGTATTCGTCGACCATGTGGAGCTGGGCGGGCACGGAGTTCCAGAGGGTGACGTCGTGCTCGGCCAGGAGTGCCGCCCAGTGCGAGGGGTCCGCGCGGCGGGCTGGGTCGGGCAGGACCAGGCAGCCGCCGGCCGCGAGTACGCCGAAGACGTCGTAGACGGACAGGTCGAAGCCCAGGTTGGCAAGGGCCAGGACCCGGTCGCCGGGACCCACGGCGAAGCGGCGGTTGATGTCCTCGATGGTGTTGACCGCGCCGCGGTGGGTGATCATCACGCCCTTGGGGCTGCCGGTGGAGCCGGAGGTGTAGATGACGTAGGCGAGATCGTCGGGGGTGCGCAGCCGTTCGGGCAGCCGGGCGGGAGCGGGCTCGGGCGGGAGTGTGTCCACGGCGATCGCGGTGACTCCGGTGGGCAGTCGGCCCGTGCCTGATCGGACCAGCGCGTGCCGGACCCCGGCGTCGCGCAGCATGCTCTCGCGGCGCGCCGCGGGCTGGTGGGTGTCCACGGGGACGTAGACCGCGCCCGCGGCCAGCGTGCCGAGCACGGCCGCGATCTGCTCCCAGCCCTTGTCCGCGACGACCGCGACCGGTTCGCCGGGCGCGCAGCCGGCGTCGGTGAGAGCGCGTGTCACGGCGGCGGCCCGGGCCGCGAGATCGGCGTGGCTGAGCCGGTGGGACCCGCTGATGACGGCGGGGGCGTCGGGGGTGCGCAGCGCGGCGGCGAGTGCGCCCTCGTGCAGCAGTGCGTCGGGCAGGGGGGCGTCGGTGGAGTTGGCCCGTTGCCGGCGCTCCCGCTGCGCGGCCGGCAGTCGCAGGGGCGCGGGCGACTCCCATGCCTCGTCGCTGTCCGCCAGGCGGTCGAGAAGGTCCTGGAAGGCGGCGAACATGTCGGCCGTCACCGTCTCGTCCAGGACCCCGGCGCGGACGTCCCAGTTGATGTCGAGGGAGCCGTCGCGCTCCATGGCCTGGCAGTCGATCCACACCTGCGGGGTCTGGCTGATGCCGTACACCAGTGCGCCGTCGGGCGGCGAGTCGCCGGCGGCCGCGGTGTTCGAGGCGTGTGCGGTGTGCGGCGGGCCGTCCGGCGTCTCCTGGTCGCGCAGGCCGATGGCGCTGGTGAAGACGACCGGCATCAGAGCGGCCTGCTGGCCGCGGCGGCGTGCGAGTTCTCGCAGCACCTCGACGCCGGTGAACAGGCGGTGGTCGAGGTCCTCGAAGAGCTGCTCCAGAACGGCGGTGGCGCGCTCGGTGAACGTTGTGCCCCGGCGGCGGTCGACGGCCAGCAGTTCCACGGAGGTGAAGTCGCCGACGAGGGAGCCGACCTGCGGGTGCAGGGGCAGCCGGTTGAGCAGGGTGAGGTCGAGGGTGAATCGCTCGCGTCCGCTCCATCGGCCCATCACCTCGGCATAGGCGGCCAGGACGGCACCCGACGGCGTCAGCCCGCGTTCCACGGCCCGGCGGCGCAGCGCCCGCCAGCGCCCCGGCGGCAGGGAGAGCTGGTGGCGCTCGAACCGGGCCGGGCCACTCCTCTTGGGTCCCTCGCGCAGGGGCAGCGGCGGGGCCGGAGGCAGGTCGTCGATCCGGTTCAGCCAGTAGGCGCGGTCGCGTTCGCGGCGCGGGCTCTGGCGCAGTCGGCGTTCGGCGAGCAGGTAGTCGCGGAAGGTGACGGGCAGTTCGGGCAGAGCGGCGTCCGGATCGGTGTACAGGGTGCGCAGTTCGTCGAGGAGAAGGTGCAGGGAGATGTAGTCGGCGATGAGGAAGTCGATCGACAGGTGCAGCAGGGCGTGGCCGGGCAGCAGGCTGATCCGCAGGTCGAACAGCGGCCAGGTGCCGGCGGGCAGAACCTGGTGTGACATCTCCGCGCGCATGGCGGCCAGGGCGGCCTCCGTCTCGTCGGCCCCGGCCGGGCGCAGGTCGGTCACCGCGATGCGGTAGGGCGGTGTGGACGCGAGTACGCGCTGCGCGCCCTCGTCCTCGACGATGGCGCGCAGCATGTCGTGCCGGTCGATCAGAGCCTGCCAGGCGGCTTCCAGCCGGTCGGGGTCGAGGGCGGCGAACCGCAGCTCGCCGTAGGCGTGGCAGGCGACCGAGCCGTAGTCGAAGACGTCACGGCGGCCGAGGAGGTAGGCGGTCTGGACGTCGGTGAGCGGGAAGGGCGCATGGCGTTCGGCGGGGCGCGCGGTCACGGTGACCCGCTCGTCCCCGGCCCGCAGGAGGTCGAGCACCTCGTCCTTGTGGGCCTTCAGGAGGGCGCGCCGCTCCGCGGTGAGGGCGCCGCGCGGGGCACGGAAGCGGAGCGTGCCCGCCTCCTGCCACAACTCGACCCCGCTGGCCTCCAGTTCGGCCAAGAGCCCGGCCAGGTTCATAGCACTCCTTCTTCCATGGGGATCAGGGCGCTCTCGGCGCTCCGGTGCTCGATGAGTCGGGCGAGCGCCTCGACGGTCGGTGCCGAGAAGAACTCGCGCAGCGTGAGGCGGACGCCGGTGGTCTGCCGCAGCCGTTCGGTGGCCCCGGTGGCGGTGAGGCTGTCACCGCCGAGCGCGAAGAAGCTCTCCGTGCGGCCGACCCGCTCGGCGCCCAGAAGGCCGGCGAAGAGCGCGGCGACCGCGGTCTCCAGCGCTCCCCTGGGCGCCTCGTCGGTGGGGCCCGGCTCCTCCTCGAGCAGGGCGGCGAGGGCGCCACGGTCCACTTTGCCGTTGGCGGTCAGCGGCACCCGGTCCAGGATCCGGATCCGCTCCGGGATCATGTAGCCGGGCAGCCGTTCGGTGAGGGCGGCGCGGAGTTCGACGGGCCGGGGCGCCTCGCCGTCCGGTAAGGCGAACGCTGCGATCCGGTGCCGGGGGCGCTCCCCCACCACGCAGGCGACGGCGCGGGCGATCCCGGGCAGCTCGTTCAGGGCGGCCTCGATCTCGCCGAGTTCGATGCGATGCCCCCGGATCTTGACCTGCTGGTCCGCCCGGCCCAGGAACTCCAGGATGCCGCCGGGCCGGTACCGGCCGAGGTCCCCGGTTCGGTACCAGCGCACGCCCTCGTGCGCCACGAACTGCCGTGCCGTGCGTTCGGGGTCGCCGCGGTAGCCGCGGGCCACCCCCTCGCCGCCGATCCACAGCTCGCCGGGCACCCAGTCGGGGCGGTCGCGGCCCGTCGGATCGGCGACGCGGAAGCGCTGGTTGCGCAGAGGGTGTCCGTACGGGATGGACGGCCAGTCGGGCAGCGGCTCGCTCACCGGGTACGCGTTGGACCAGATGGCGGCCTCGGTCGCACCGCCGAGCGCCACGAGCCGGCAGTCCGGGTTCCGGGCGGCCAGCCGGCCGGGCAGGTCGAGGCCGACCCAGTCGCCGGAGACGAGCGCCAGACGCAGCGGCTCCAGCGGGTTGCCGTCTTCTCCTGCGGCCGCGGTCAGCAGCATGTCGAGCAGCGCCGGCACCGTGTTCCACAGAGTGACCCCGTGGGCGCGCACCAGGTCGAGCCAGCGGTGCGGTTCGCGCCGGTCGCGTTCCTCCACCAGAACCAGGGCGCCGCCCGCCGCGAGCAGGCCGAAGATGTCGTAGACGGAGAGGTCGAAGTCGAGGGCGGACAGGGCGAGGACGCGGTCGTGCGGCCCGACCTCGAAGCGGTCACCGATGTCTTCGACGGTGTTGAGGGCGGCGCGGTGGGTGGTCTCCACGCCCTTGGGCTCACCGGTGGAGCCGGAGGTGAAGATGGTGTAGGCGAGTGCGGTGTCCGGCACGGCGACCGGCGCGGCGAGGGCGGTGTCACTGGTCCGGGCGTCCTGGACGTCCAGCACCGCGATGCCGTCCGGCCAGGCGGCGGCGACCTGGTCCACGTCGGTGAGGACGGCCACGGCGCCGGAGCGCCGCAGGATGCGCGTGCGGCGGACGGACGGCTGGTCGACGCCCACCGGCACATAACAGGCGCCGGCGGCGAGCGTGCCCAGCACGGCGGTGATCTGCTCGGGCCCCTTGGGCAGCACGATCGCGACGGAGTCCCCGGGCCGCACGCCCGCGGCCGTGAGCGCGCCCGCGACCCGCAGAGCCCTGTCGGCGAGTTCTCCGTGGTCCAGGCGCCCGTCCCGCCACAGCAGCGCGGGGCGCCCGGACACGGCGGCGGCCTGGGCGAAGAAGGGCTCGTGCAGCAGTCGTCCGCTGAGCGCGGCCCCGGTCGCGTTCACCTCGGCACGGGCGCGGGCCTGGTCCGGGGGGAGGTCCACGGGGACGGGCCGCCGCCAGTCGGCCCGGGCCAGGGCGGCCAGATGCCGTTCGTAGGCGGCGAGCATGGTGTCAAGCAGCCCGGCGGGGAACAGTTCCTCGACGGCGTCCCAGTTGACCGCGATCCCCTCGTCGCGCTCCACGACCTGGCAGTCCAGCCACACCTGCGGGGTCTGGGAGAGCCCGTAGACCTGCTCCCCGAAGGGCATGGTCAGGTCGGCGAGCCGGTCGGAGACCCCGAGGGTGCTGGTGAAGACGACCGGCATGGCCCCCTCGGCCGTCCCGGTGCGCCGGGCCAGTTCGCGCAGCACCCACAGCGCCGACACCGAACTGTGCTGCAGCCCCTCCCAGATCTGCTGCTGGAAGCGGCGCGCCGCGTCCGCCCAGCCCTCGCCGTCCTCGGGCCGGTGGCCCACCAGCAGCAGGGAGGTGAAGTCACCCACGATGTTGTTGATGTCCGGGTGCACCTCGCGCCGGTCGAACAGGGTCAGGTTCACGGTGACGTCGGGCTGTGCGCTCCAGGCGGACAGGACGTCGGCGAAGGCGGCGGCCAGTACGGCCGACTGGGTCAGTCCGGAGCTCCGCGCGGTGCTGGTGAGCGCCTGCCAGTCCCTCGGCGGGACGAAGAACTCGCGCCTGGTGAACCGGGGCGGCCCGGCGTGCTCCGGGGCGACGGCGAGCGGCAGCGCCGGGGCGGGCGGCAGTCCGGGCAGCCTTCCGGTCCAGTACGCCCGGTCGGCGGCGACCTCCCCGGGGTCGGGGGATGCCTGCAGGACGTAGTCACGGAAGGAGACGTCCAGGGAGGGCAGCGCGCAGGCGGGGTCCTCGTACAGCCGGGACAGCTCCCAGAAGATCGTCATGATGCTCAGCGCGTCCAGGACGATGTAGTCGAAACCGAACGCGATACGGGTGCGGTCGCCGTCGTAGCGGATGGCGGCGATGTGGAAGAGCGGCCACCGCGTCACGTCGAACACCCGGTGGTCCAGCGCGGCGCGCTGGGCCCGCAGTGCCTCCTCGGCGTGGCCGGAGGGCGCTTCGCCGACCTCGAAGGCGAGGTCCGGGACGTGTTCGAGGATGCGCTGGTTGCCGTCCTCGTCGAAGACCGCGCGCATCATCTCGTGCCGCTCGACGAGCCGGTTCCAGGCGTCCTCCAGCCGTTTGAGGTCCACGTCCCGGCCGTCGAACTCCCAGTACCAGTACGATCCGACGCCACCGAGCGTGAAGTCGGTGCCGCGCCCGAGCCAGTAGGCACGCTGGATGTCGGTCGCGGGGAACGGCTCGTGGCGGGCCGCCGGGTCGGGGGTGACCGGCGGCAGCCGGGTGGGGCGGCCCAGGCGCAGATCCGCGGCGAAGTCGCGCAGCACCGGCGCGGCGAACAGGCGGCCGAGATCAGCGCCGTGCAGGCCGGCCGCGCGCAGCCGGGTCAGCAGCCGGGTCGCGAGCAGGCTGTCGCCGCCCAGCTCGAAGAACCCGTCGCCACGCCCGACCCGCTCCACGCCGAGCAGTTCGCACCACAGTCCGGCCACCTTGCTCTCGATGACGCCCTGCGGCGGCTCGTGGCCGGTGACGGGCCGCTCACCGGCGAGGATGTCGCGCAGTACACCGCGGTCGACCTTGCCGTTGACGTTGAGCGGCAGGGCGTCGAGCAGGGTGAGCACGTCCGGGATCATGGCGGGCGGCAGCCGGTCGGCGAGATGGTCGCGCAGCAGGTCGGTGAGCGACCGCCCCGGCTCGTACGCCGACGGCAGCGGACCGGTGGCGGCCGGGGCGGACGCCGGGGCCGCATCCGTCGCCGGCTGCCGCACGACAATCGCGGCGGCCAGTCGTGTCGCGGGCGTCCCGATGCCGACTACGGCGGCGGCGGCCACCGCCGGGTGGTCCCGCAGAGCGGCCTCGATCTCGCCCGGCTCTATCCGGTGGCCGCGCACCTTGAGCTGGAAGTCGGCGCGCCCCAGGAATTCCAGGGTTCCGTCCGGCAGATAGCGGGCCAGGTCGCCGGTGCGGTACCAGCGAAGCCCCTCACGTTCCACGAACCGGTCCGCGGTGCGTTCGGGGTCTCCCCGGTAGCCTCGGGCCACCGAAGCGCCCCCGATCCACAGCTCGCCGGACACCCAGTCGGGGCAGTCCCGGCCGCGCGGGTCGACGACCCGGCAGCGCTGGCCGGGCAGCGGGACGCCGTACGGCACACACGTCCAGTGCGCGGGTGCCTCCTTCACCTCCTGCACGGTGGAGTGGATGGCCGTCTCGGTGGTGCCGCCGAGCCCGGCGAAACGCACCGAGGGGAAGGCCCGGCGGGCTCGTGCGGCCAGGTCGGGGGCGACCCGGTCGCCGCCGAGCAGGGCCACGCGGATCCCGGCGGTGGCGCCGGCGCCCTCGGCCGCCTCAAGCAGCATCTCCAGCAGGGTGGGGACGCAGTTGACGACGGTCACGTCCAGGCCGCGGACCAGGTCGAGCCAGGCACGCGCGTCGCGCCGGTCCTGCCGGCGCACGCAGACCACCGAGCCGCCCGAGCACAGGGGGCCGAAGATGTCGTACACCGACAGGTCGAAGTCGAGCGCCGAGACGGCCAGGGTGCGGTCGCCGGGTCCGAGACCGAACCGTTCGTTGAGCGCTGTCACGGTGTTCACGGCGCTGCGGTGCGGCACCTCGACACCCTTGGGCCGGCCGGTGGAGCCCGAGGTGTAGAGGACGTACGCGATGTGTTCCGGCGATACGGGGACGGGCCCGGGCAGCGGTGTCGCCCCGAGGGCCTCGTCGAGGGTGCGCTCGGTCACGGTCAGGCGCGCGCCGCAGGATGCCTCGATCAGCTTCCGGCGGTGTTCGGGCTGGTCGATGCCGGCGGGTACGTAGGTCCCACCGGCCGCGAGGACGCCGAGGACCGCGACGATCTGCAGTGGGCCCTTGGGCAGGGAGATCATCACGGTGTCGCCCGGGGCCACCCCTCGCGTGCGGAGCAGCCCCGCGAGCCGCAGGGCCCGGCCGGCGAGGTCCGCCCGGGTCAGGGAGCCGTCCGCCCACAACAGCGCGGGCCGGTCCGGGTCCCGGCATGCGAGCGTGAAGAACGGGTCGTGCAGGGTGTGTTCGGGGCAGGGCCGGTCGGTGGCGTTGACGGCGGCCCGGACCGCCCGCTGTGCCGGGGGCAGCAGGTCCGGCATGGGCTCGGTCCAGTCGGCGTCCGGCGCGGTCAGCCGGTCGAGCAGCATGCCGAGGGCGCCGGCCATGTCGTCCAGCAGGCCGGTGGGGAAGATCTCCTCCACGGCCTCCCAGATGATCCTGATACCGCCGTCCTGTTCGACCACCTGGAGGTCCATCCACACCTGCGGTGTCTGGGAGCTCAGCCACACCGGCCGGCCCAGCGCCCGCCGTACCTCGGGCTCGAACAGCTCCCCCATGCTCAGCGCCGAGGTGAAGACGACAGGCGCGAGCGCGGCGCCGGGGCGGGTGCGCGCCAGGTCGCGCAGGACGTCGGTGCCGGGGTAGGCGCTGTGCGCGGCGGCGGCACGGAACTCGGTGTGGATCCGGCGGGCCAGGTCGGCGAAGGACTCCTCACCGGTGGCGTCCACGGTGAGCAGCAGCAGGTTGGTGAAGTCGCCGACGAGTGCGGGGACTTCCGGATGAAGCGGATCGCGGTCGAACAGCGGCAGGTTGAGCAGGAAGTGCTTCTCCGCGCTCCAGGCGGCCAGGACTCCGGCGTAACAGGCGGCCATCGCCATCGCCGGGCTGAGGCCCTGTTCGCGGGCGCGGGCGGTGAACCGTTCGCGCTGTTCCGGTCCCAGCCACAGGACGCGGCGGCCGGTGCGGGGCCGGTCCAGCCGCTCCGGCGGACCGGCCAGCGGAAGGTGGGGCCCGGAAGGCAGCGTGGGCAGCCGGCCGGCCCAGTAGGCGCGGTCCCGTTCCAGGTTGGCCGGCGGACGGGCGGCCCGGTCCGCCAGATAGCGCGGATAGCTGTAGCCGAGGGGGCCGGGCGCCCACTCGGGGTCCGCGTAGTGCCGTGCGAGGTCGGCGAGGGCGATGCGGAAGCTCATCGCGTCGCACACCAGCATGTCGACGTCGAGGTGCAGTCGGCTCGTGCCGTCCGGCAGGAGGGTCAGGCGGGCGTCGAGCAGGGGGCCGACGGCCGCGTCCAGCCGCTGGTGGGACAGCCCGGCGCGCAGCCGGTCCAGTTCGGCGGCGGCCTGCTCGGCGTCGTTCGACCGGAGGTCGTGCGTGCCGGTGAGGCCGGTGGGCGTGCCGGTGATCCGCTGGGTGCCGTCGGGCAGGAAGCGGGCACGGAACATGGCGTGCCGCCGGGTGAGGGCGCGCAGCGCCGCGTCCAGCCGGTCCGGGTCGAGGGCCGGACCGTCGAACTCGAAGTAGAAGTGACCGCCGACTCCGCCGAGCACCTGGCCGTCGGCGCGGCCCACCCAGTAGGCGTGCTGCATGGGCGCGAGCGGGAACGGGGCGCGCTCGTCCGGTGGAGCCGTCCGCGGGCCCGCGTCGCCGCCGGCGGGGTTCGCCACGTCGGCGGCCGTACCGGCGCTCCGTGCCATCAGCCGCCACCACTGCGCGAGTCGGGGGCGCTCCACCAGGTCACCGAAGCGGATCTCGGCACCCTCTCGGCGCCACTGTGCGGCGAGGGTCATGATGGCCATCGAGTCGAGCCCCAGGGCGGTCAGGTCGTCCTGGTCGCCGATGGCGCCGGGCGGTTCGCCGAGGAGGTCGGCGACGGCCCTGCGCATCGTATCGAGCGTTATACGCATGAAGATCCCCTGGTTTCCCGCGGTGCTCAGCAGATCCGGCCGAAGGTCAGATCGGTGTTCCGGGACACACGTGCGGCGGCCGCGACGTACCGCTCGACCAATTCCGTCGCGAATGTCTCGTCGAGCCGTCCCTCGTTGTAGAAGAGCAGGACGTGGAATCCCGCCTGGTGCGGTACGAGAACCAATTCCAGTTCGAATCGGCTGCCCACTCCGTCGGGCACCAGGACTTCCAGGGCGAGTCCGCCCGCGGTGGTGCTGTAGACCGGTTCGGCGAGCATCTGGAAAACGATGTCGTCGGCTCTCGCGCCTTGGCTCTGCGCCTCTCGCAACGGCAGCAGCTGATACGGGACACCCTGGTTGAGGAAGGCGCCCGTGACGGTGGAGTGGGTGGCTCGCAGGGCGTCCAGGGCACCGGCCGCGGGATCGAAGCGGGTGCGAAGGACGACCATGTTGGCCAGGAACCCGACGGTCCGGCGCAGTTCGGGCCGGGTCCGGTTGGCGTACAGGGAGGCGACGGCCAGGTCGGTGTGGCCGGTGGCCTGGTGCAGGACTGCGTAGTAGAGGGTCAGCAGCAGGGAGAAGAGGGTGCTGCGGCCGGTGCGGGCGGCGTCACGCAGGCCGGCCACCGCGGCCCGGTCCAGTTCGCGCCTGACCAGCGCGGTTCTGCGCGGCCCGGGCACGTCCCGGACGGGCAGCGGTGCCAGGGTGAGTCCGGCCAGGCGCTCCTGCCAGTACTCCTGCTGGGCACGGAGTTCGCCACCGTCCAGGGCCGCTCGCTGCCATGCGGCGAAGGCGCTGAAGGGCAGGCCCTGCGGGGGCCGTTCCGTGTGGCTGCCGCGGGCCTGGTCGAGCAGGGCGCACAGATCCTGGAAGACGACCCCGCACGACCAGGAGTCGGTGACGAGATGGTGCATGTTGAGGCACAGCACATGGTCGTCGTCCGCGACCTGCCAGAGCGTGATGCGGAAGGCGGATCGAGCCGGGTCGATGCGCGCGGCCAGTTCCTCTGCGACGGCCTCCCGCAGCGCCCGCTCGGGCTCGCCGTCGAGCCGCCGCGGTCGTAGCTGGACCGGCGCGGACGCCCGGACGAGGCCGCGCAGATCGCGTCCGCCGCCGCGGAACACCGTCCTCAGGGATTCATGCCGGGAAATAACCGTCTCCAGACACTGCCGGAGCACTCCCGCATCCAGCGGTCCGCGAATGCGGCACATCATGGGACAGTTCAGAGCGCCGTCATGACCCCGATACCGGTCCAGGAACCACAGAAGCCGCTGTCCCGCGGAAGGATCGATCTCCCGTTCTACCGGTATTTGCTCTTCCGGTGTCCGTTCTTCCTGCTTTCGCTCATCTGGGCTGGCCACCCGGTCAAGCTACCGGCGGCCGGAAGGAGCCCGTGCTTTCGCTGAAAGATGTTTGGCGGCATTGAAAGATTTCCCCCGCCGCCCGGTACGCGACGTTAGCCTCGGCCGCATGCAGGACCTGGATGTTCAGGCCCGGGTACGCACCCGGCTCTCCTGGGACTACTCGACGGGGAGCGGCAGGCTGCGGACCCTCACCCGCCGCGCCCACGACGGCCAGTGGGACGCGGAACGCGACATCGACTGGACGGCGCCGGTGCCCTTCGGGGCCCCGCTGCCCGACGGCTCCGCATTCGCACGGGCGTCGTTCGAGGCGTCGCCGATGGCGGAGCGGGGACGCGCGGGGTGGGACGACTTCCGCTGGCAGCTTCAGGCATGGCTGGTCAGCCAGTTCCTGCACGGTGAACAGGCGGCGCTCGCGGTGGCCGCCCGCCTGGTGGAGTCCCTGCCGACGGTCGAGGCGAAGCTGTGCGCCGCGACGCAGGTGACCGACGAGGCCCGGCATGTCGAGGTGTTCGCGCGCTATCTGCGGGAACACGTCCCCGATCCGTACCCGGTCAACGCTGATCTGCGGGCCCTGCTGGAGGACGTGCTGCGCGATTCACGGTGGGACATGACGGCGCTCGGTATGCAGATCATGGTCGAGGCGCTGGCGATGGCCGCGTTCCGGCTGGCCGGCTCCTCGTTCCACGACCCGCTGATCCGGCGGATCAGCGATCTGGTGGCGCGCGACGAGGCCCGGCACGTCTCGCTGGGTGTGGTGTCGCTCGAGGAGGTGTACCGGGAGCTGTCCAGCCGGGAACTGGCCGACCGGGAGGAACTGGTGCTGGAGGCCGCGGCGCTGATGCGGCGGCGCTTCCTGCTCGCCGATGTCTGGGAGCGCCTGGACGTGGACCGGACGGCAGGGCTGGCCTACGCCGCGGGGGACCCGGCGATGGTGATGTACCGGCAGACGGTGTTCGCACGGGTGGTGTCCGCGCTGGTGCACATCGGGCTGATGTCGGAGCGGGTGCGTCAGGGGCTCGCGGACCTGGATCTGCTCAGTTACGGGACCGTGCCCCGCCGGCTGTCCCGTCGGCCGTCCGGCCGGTCCGTGTGAGGAATTTCCGGCGGTCGATCGGAGGGAGGCGGGGATGACCACGGACGCGCAGGACGCGGCGGGTTCGGCCCGCGCGCTGTCGGTACGGCTGTTCATGGCCGGGCTGGGGGCGGCGGAGCTGATGACCGCCTATCTGGGCCTGCGGCTCGGCCTGTACGACGAGCTGGTCAAGGGCCCGGCCACCGCGGACGAGCTGGCGCGGCGCGCGGGCGTCGACCGGCGGTACGCGCTCGAGTGGCTGGAGCAGCAGGCGGCGGCCGGGATCCTGATCACGGACGAGAGCGAACCGGAAGCCGCGCGGCGCGTGTTCGTCCTGCCCGCCGGGCACGCGGAAGCGCTCACCGATCCGGACAGCCCGCACTCGATCGCACCGCTGGTGGTGCTGCCCATCGGAGGGCTGTCCGCCGTGCTGCCGAGACTGGCCGACGCCTTCCGCACCGGGCAGGGCGTTCCGTACGCCGCGTACGGCGCTCAGCTGCGCGGCGGTCAGGAAGGCCTGAACAAGCCGGTCTTCCAGCACCAGCTCGCCGGGTGGATCGCCGCCACGCTGCCGCAGGTGCACGCGGCGCTGTCCGCCGAGGGCGGCCGTATCGCCGATGTCGCCTGCGGGACCGGCTGGTCGTCGATCGCCCTGGCGCAGGCGTACCCGCGCGCCCGGGTGCATGGGCTGGACCTCGACGAGGCGTCGGTGGCGGACGCCCGGCGCAACGCCCGCGAGTCCGGGCTCGCCGACCGGGTCGGCTTCCAGGTCCAGGACGCGTCCGACCCCGCGTTGGCCGGCCGGTTCGACCTGGTGTGCGTCTTCGACGCGCTGCACGACATGGCGCGTCCGGTCCAGGTGCTGAGCGCATGCCGGGCGCTGCTGGCGGACGGCGGCAGCGTGCTGCTGATGGAGCCGAACGTGGGCGAGCGCTTCCGCGCGCCGGCCCCGGAGACCGAGCGGTACCAGTACGCGGTCAGCGTGCTGCACTGTCTGCCGGTGGGCAGGACGGAAGGGGGTTCGGCCGCCACGGGCACGGTGATGCGGCCCGGGACGGTCCGGGCGTACGCGAAGGCCGCGGGCTTCCGCCAGGTACGGATCCTGCCGGTCCGGCACACCTTCCACCGGCTGTACCAGCTGCGCTGAGCACGCCTCGTACGGCCCATGCCGCACGCGCCGGAGGCCGGACCCGCGCCGAGGAGCGGCGTGGTCCGGCCCCCGGCGGCGCTCAGCTCTCCGGCGTCGTGGAGCCGACCGCCCCGAGGTACTCGTCGAGCAGCCGGTTCACCTCGGTCGGCTTCTCCAGCAGGGCGGCGTGCCCGCTGTTCCTGATCTCCCGGTACTCGGAGCCCGGGATGAGCCGCGCCAGTTCGCGGGCCATCGGGTAGGGGGCCATGATGTCGTGCTCCATGCCGACGACCAGGCAGGGCACCGTGATCGAGGCGATCCGCTGCGGATCGGGGTCGTACGCCGCCGACGCCTCGGCGTGCCCGAGGGCGCCGTGACCGCCGGACGCGGCGAGTCCCCGCAGTCCTTCGAGGTAGGGACCGATGAAGGCGTCCCGGTTCAGCGCACGCGGTCCGAACAGGTACATCGCCCGGTAGATGCCCTCGGTCACCGGAGGCATCACCGCGCCCGACCGCAGCCGTTCCAGCGCGTCCTCGCGAATCGCCCGGTGCAGGGCGCTCGGCTTCCACGGCACACCCACGATGGCGGCCCGGGTCAGCAGTTCGGGCCGTTCCACGGCGAGTTCCAGGATGATCGTGGCGCCCAGGGAGTAGCCCACGATCGCGCACGGCCCGATGCCGAGCTGCTCGATGAGGTCGGCGGTGTCCTGGGCCAGGCCCTCCATGGTGTAGGGCGGCGGGGTCTCCTCGGACGGCGCCACCCCCCGGTGGTCGAAGGTGATGACGCGGTGCCCGCGCTTGGTGAGGAAGGGCACCTGGGTCTGGTGGAACAGGTTGGCCTGGTGCTGTCCGGCGACCAGAAGGACCGGGGGTGCGTCGGGGTCCCCGAAGATGTCGTAGTTCAGGGTCACGCCCGTCTTCAGTCTGATGTCCACGCTGTCGTCCTTCGTCAGGTAGGGGCACGGCGGCCGGGCCCGTTCTCCGGGGTGCCGGCAAAGGGGCGGACGGATGCCGTGGGGACGCCGGTGACCAGGGCCTCGAAGGCGGCCCGGTCCGGGCCCTCGGCGCGGATCTCCGGCATAGGGTGCTCCCGCAGGAAGGCGAGGATGTGCCGGGACACGGCCCGGTCTCTCATCAGGTCCTGCGGGGTCATGAGCATGTGGTAGAGCCGCAGCGACGCCCTCCGGATGCGCTCGTCGTCGTCGCGCAGCACGGCCATCGCCCGGACGAAACGGTTGGGCAGATCGTCCGCGGGCGGCGCGTGCTCGCCGCGAAGGCCGGCCCGCAGCTGGGAGAGCCGGGCACGGTCGGTGGCGCACTGGATCTCGAACCACACACCGAGGCGGTCCGCAGTCCAGCGCTCGAACCGGGCGGTGTACGCCGCCGGTTCGGCCGCCGCCCGCTCCGCGGTGTGCGCGAGCTGCCGGGCGTGGGCGAAGGCCAGGGACACCCCGCGGCCGAACGTGGGGTTGGTCTGTAGCGCGGCGTCGCCGACCATGACCAGTCCGGCGGCCACCGGCCTGCCGTCCATGTCGAGCAGGCTGCGGCGGCGGTTCTCCAGCCGGCCCATGGGCGCGGGTTCGTCCAGCGGCACACCGCGCTCGCACCACTCGGCCGTGGCCGGCACGGCCTGAAGGAAGCGGGTGAAGGTCTCCGGCTCGCGCAGGCGGTGCTTGTACGGGTCGTCGACCGCCACCGTGGCGGAGAGCTGGAAGGTGCCGTTGTCGGCGGGGAAGACGAGGGTGGTCCCGTAGTCGAGTTCGGTGACGATGGGGACGGTGGTGGACGGGAAGGAGCAGCCCGGGCGCAGCCGGTAGTGCCGGGTGAGGTAGAAGAAGCCGCACGGCTGCGCCGTCTCCCGCGGAGTTCCCAGGCCCGCCTCGGCAAGCCACTTGGTGAGCTGCGAGCGGCGGCCCGACGCGTCCACCACGAGGTCGCCGGTGTGCTCGGCCCCGTCCCGCGTGCGTACGCCCGTCACGCGGGTGACGCCTCCGGCGTCGCCGCCGGTCAGCAGAGCCCTCACCCGGGCTCCGGCGACCGTCGTGATCCCCGGCTCGGCCGCCATGGTCCGACGGATCACCCCTTCGTAGACCAGGCGCCGGCTGAGGACGGCGGCATCGTCGGAGCCGGTCTCCAGCGGGGTGACGCGGGCCCCTCGGGCAGCGAGCGCCGCCGGCAGCTCCGGGAGCTCCCCGCGCAGGACGCGGGTGGACAGACCGAGGAAGGCGTGGCCCTGGCGGGCGTGCGGCACCTGTCGGCGTTCCCAGTCGCGCCAGTCGTCGTCAGCACCGGCTCCCGGAGGGGGCGGGCCCCCGTCCTCCAGCACCGTGACGCGGTGCCCGCGCCGGGCGCAGAACAACGCGGTGGCCGATCCGGCCAGTCCGGCGCCGATCACCAGGATGTGGGCCACGGCCGGTCACCGGCCGGCCGCGGTGACCGGTGCGGACCAGTCGACACGGTAGCCGTAGACGGTCTCGGCGTTCTTCAGGCCCAGTCTGAGGAAGAACGGCAGCATCAGGTCGCGCAGCGCGCGGCCCACCGGTCCGGCGGGGGTCATCTGCCCGCCGGTGCGGCGGGCCTGCCGGATCAGGCCCTCCAACCGCGGGCGGCGCAGCGACTCGAACGCGGCGAAGGCGGCCCGGGCGTGGGGCAGGTCGCGCAGGCACTTGGCGAGGACGACCGCGTCCTCCATGCCGAGTGCGGCCCCTTGCCCCAGGTGCGGTGAGATGGCGTGCGCGGCGTCTCCGATGAGCGCCACGTCGCCCTGGTGCCAGGCCGGCACGGACGGCAGGTCGTACAACGGCCACCGGCCGATCGGTCCCTCGGTGGCGCGCAGGATCTCGCCCACGAGCCGGTGGTCGCCGGCGTGGCGGCGAATCAGCTGCTCGCGCCACTCGCCGTCGGTGATCGACGCGGCCCAGCCGCGCGCGGGTTCGCTGGTCTCGGTGTGGTTCTCGAACCAGTACACCTCGCCGCCCGGCAGCACCTGATAGCCGAAGAAGCCGCGCAGGCCGAACATCATGCGGAAGGTGCCGTCCGGGGATCCCGGCGCGTGGGTGCGGGCGAAGCCGCCCGAACCGATGCCCTGGGTGAAGCTCGGCGCGGGGGCCCCGGGGAACACGGCGGCGCGCGTGGCGGAGTTGATGCCGTCGGCGCCGACGAGGAACTCTCCGTCGGTGGTGCTGCCGTCGGCGAAGACGGCCGTGATCTCGCCCGGCCGTCCGCCTTTGACATCGGTCAGGCGCCTGCCGAATTCCACCTGGATTCCGGCCTGTTCGGCGCATTCACGCAGTGCCTTGTTCAGCAGGCCGCGTTTGACGCAGGTGGTGTGTTCGGGGTTGCTCCCGATGGTGCGGCCCTTGTGGTTGGAGAAGACGAGCCGGGTGGTCGCGGCCCCGTGGGCGAGCACGGTGTCGGCGATGCCCAGGGTCTCAAGGACTCCGCGTCCGTTGGGGCCGAGGTTGAGGAAGGAGCCGGCATGGTCGTCGGGTTCGGGGCGGGCCTCGAAGAGCACCGGTGTGTAGCCGCAGCGGGTCAGGAACAGGGCCAGCACCGGTCCCGTGATGCCGCATCCGGCGATGAGGGCGCGCCGTTCGCGGGGCGTAGGCGGCACGGGTGCCTCAGGCATGAAGGACTCCTCATTGCGAGTGGACGTTCCCCGTGGACCGCGCCACGGGGGACGGGACTTCTCGGCCTCGGCCGGGCCTCAGCCGGTGACGAAACCGCGGAACTTGCGCACCGTCACAAACGCGCACAGCGCGCTCACTCCCACCGTCCAGGCGACGGTGGCGAGCACGGGCACCAGCAGTGGCCCGCCATGGGACAGTCCGACCAGGGCCTCGACGGTGGTCGAGACGGGGTTGGCAGCGACCACCGGGCGGATCCCGGAGGGGAAGGCGCCGGACGGCATGTAACCGGTGGAGAGCATCGTCAGGGCGAGTGTGGGCATCTGCACCCAGCGCATGATGACCGGCGGATAGGGCGCGGACAGCGCCGCGACCACCGCGAGGGAGGTGCACATCAGCCCGAACAGCGCGACGAGCAGGAAGAAACCGAGAGCGGCTGCGACGCCTTGATGGAAGCGGAACCCGGGCAGCTGCGCGATCAGCGCGACCAGGACCGCGATGCCGAGGATCCGCACAAGGTCACCGAGGACGCGGCCGGCCAGCACGGACACGGCGTTGATCGGCATGGCGCGCAGCCGGTCGAAGACACCGCTGCGGATGTCCACCCAGAACGCGATGGCACTGGAACCGATCGCGGAGAAGGCGGTGATGAGAATGACCAGCGGGGCGAGGCGGACGACATAGCTCACCCCCAGCGTGTCACGGACGATGATCCTGAATGTGGCCAGCAGCATGAACAATTGCAGCAGCGGGAAACCGAAGGTCGACAGCAGCATCATGGGGCTGCGCACGAAGTGCTTCAGCGTCCGGCCGCCGATGATCGTGGACTGGGTCCACAGCCCGGTCGTCGCGGTACGCACGGAGGTGGAGTAGGTCGCGGTCACTGGGTCACCTTCCGGAACGCGCGTGCGGTGGTCCATCCGAAGAACAAGGCCAGTCCCGCGCACCAGAGCACGGCCGGCACTATCCGTCCGACGGTGGGATCACCGCTGGACAGTGCCCGAAGCGCGTCGATCACGGCCGACACCGGGGAATTGCGCACCACGGGCTGGAGCCAGTCCGGGAAGAGCGCGGCGGGGACGAACCCGTTGGAGACCACCAGCAGTGGCAGATAGGGAAGGTAGAGCGCGGCCGCCAGCGCCTCCTGGTTGCGCAGGCTCAGCCCGAGGGTGGCGGTGACGGCGGCCAGGGCGACGGTGAAGGCGACGGCGACCAGGAGGAAGCCGACCGCGGCGGCGGGCCCCGCGTGGAACCGGAACCCGGCGAGATGCGCGACGACACTGACGACGACGGTGGAGGTCAGCGCTTCGGCGGCCACGACCAGCAGCCGGGCGATGCCCAGGGCGGATCCGGCGATGGGCATGGTGCGCAGCCGGTTGAACAGGCCGCTGCCGCGGTCGGCGGCCAGGGACATGGCGGAGGCGATCGCGACGAACATCAGGGCCTGGACGACGAGGGTCGGTGTGACGAAGCGGCCGTAGTCGATGCCCTTGGCGTGCAGCATGCGGCTGAAGGTGGCGTAGAAGATGCCGAAGAACAGCAGGGGCTGCGCGAGGGTGCCGATGAGCGCGCCCCTGCCGAAGGAGCGCCGGAAGTCCCGCTCGGCGAGGACCCGGACGTCGTGTGCGAGTCCGGGCACGACGACCGTGACGGGGACGGCGGCGGTCATGCCCGGGCCTCCGGAACCTGGGGGCCGGCACCGGAACCGGTGGGATCCGGGTGGTCGGCCGTGAGGGCGAAGAAGACGTCGTTGAGCGTGGGCGGGTGCACGGCGACGTCGTCGGCGTGGATCCCTGCGTCCTTGAGCGCGTCGATGACCCGGCCCAGGTCCTCGGTGCCGCGAACGGGAACGACGAGGCAGTCCTCGCGGACGCTGACCGTCATCGAGGCGGTGAGGAGTCCGGCGGCGCGGGCACGGACGGCGTCGTCGGCCACGACGACCTCGCAGACCGAGCCCCCGGTCTGCTGCTTCAGCTCGCGCGGGGTGCCCTGGGCGATGACCCGTCCGTGATCGATGACGACGATGCGGTCGGCGAGTGCGTCGGCCTCGTCCAGGTACTGAGTCGTGAGCAGGATCGCCATCCCGTCGGCGGCGAGTTCGCGGACGGCCTCCCACAGGGTTTCACGGCTGCGCGGGTCGAGTCCCGTCGTCGGTTCGTCCAGGATCAGTACGGGCCGCGGGACGACCAGTCCGACAGCCAGGTCGAGTTTGCGTCGCATCCCGCCCGAGTACTGCCCCACGGGCCGGTCGGCGCTCTCCGTGAGGCCGAAGCGGGCCAGCAGCTCCGCCGCGCGGGAGGCGGCGCCGGACCTGGACAGGCCGAGCAGCCGGGCGAAGAAGACCAGGTTCTCGCGGCCGGTGAGGGTCTCGTCCACGGCCGCGAACTGTCCGGTGACCGCGAGGGCCGCCCGTACTCCGTGCGGGTCGGCTCGCACGTCGCAACCGGCCACGGTGGCGGTGCCGCCGTCGGGGGTCAACAGGGTGGTCAGGCAGTTGATGAGTGTGGTCTTGCCCGCTCCGTTGGGTCCCAGCAGTCCGACCACGGAACCGGCGGAGACGGAGAACGACACGTCGTCGACGGCTGTCGTCGGACCGAAGCGTTTGCACAGCCGCTCGACGGAGATCACGGCGTCGGACACGGGAAAGCCCCTCTCTTCACGCCGGAGGTGCGCAGGTCTCGGACGCGCGCACAGAACCCTCAGAACCTAGCGATGTGGGCATGTCCACTCCGGTCTCCTTTCAGGTCTCTTTCACCAGGCGGCGGCCTCGCCGTTCAGCCCGCGACAAGCTCGTTCTGTTCGCGCAGCTGCCCCACCACATAAGCGATCACGTCCTCGGAGGTGGCGATCTTCCGGCCGGTCTCCTCGTCGATGGGCGGCAGGTCGAAGTCGTCCTCGACGGCGAAAGCGAGCTCCAGCAGGGCCAGGGAGTGGTACCCCAGGTCGTTGACCAGGTGGGCGGGCCCCTCGTCGGGAAACCCTTCGGGGTCCGGGGCCAGCTGTCGGACGATGCTCAGGATGGCCGCACGGACGGCGCTTTCGGTATGGGCCATGTCTCTCCTAGGGCTGTTGATGATCTGCCGCTTCGGCCACGAGGGTCCCCCAGATCGCGCGGCGCCTCGGCTTGCCGCTCGGGGTCCGTGCGAGGGTTCCGCGCCCGGCCCTGAGCACGAGGGCGTCGGCGCCCGGGACCGTGCGGCGCAGCAGACGGCGTACGGCGTCGTCGGCGGCCGGATCCGGGGTGCCGGTGCCGTCCTCGGCGACCAGGGCGGCGACGGGTCCGGTGCTGTCCTCGCCGAGCACCACGGCAGCACGCGGGGGCAGCAATCCGGCGCGGCGGAGCGTCTGTTCCACATCTTCCGCGAAGACCCACTGGCCGCGCAGCTTCAGGCCGTCCCCGATCCGGCCGTGCACGAAGAGCTGTCCGTCGGCGAGGAAACCGGCGTCGCCGGTGCGCAGTTCGCCGTCGGCCACGCGGGTGTCCCGCAGTTCGTCCCCGAGGTGGCCGAGGGCCAGATGCGGCCCGCGTACGGCGATCTCCCCGACCGCGCGGTCCGGCAGTTCCCGGCCGTCGTCGTCGACGATCCGCACGGTCGTGCCGGGCAGCGGGGTGCCGCAGCCGACGACCGACTTCTCCTCGGTCCACTGCTGCCCGTGCCGCAGCCCGGTGACGGCGAGCGACGCCTCGGCCAGACCGTAGGCGGGCAACAGGGCCGTGCGGCGCAGTCCGTGCAGGCCGAGCAGCGCGTGGAACTCGCGCAGTGTGGCGGGCGCGATGCGTTCGGCGCCGACCACCAGGGATCGCCAGCCGGAGAAGTCCAGGCCGGCCAGGTCTTCGGGGCGGACCTTGCGCAGGATGTGGTCGAGCGCGAAGGCGGGGGTGGCGCTGACGGACGCGCCGCGCAGGCCGAAGCATCGCAGGTACTCCAGCGGTCTGCGCACGAAGGTCTCGGGCCGCATCAGCCACAGCTCGTTCTGGGCGAGCACGGCACCGAGCAGACAGCCTACGAGCCCCATGTCGTGGTGGACCGGCAGCCAGCTGGCCCAGACGGTGCCGGGCCCTGCCTCCAGCCATTCGCGGATGGTGGCGACATGGCCGGCCAGGGCGGCGGCGTCGAGGGCGACACCGCGGGCGCGCCCGCCGGAACCGGAGGTGAACTGCACCAGTCCGAGCGGGGCCGGAGGCCGTCTCGGACCGGTCTCCTCCTCGTCGTCGAGCAGGGCGGCGCTGTGCAGCAGGGGTATCCCGGGTGGGAGGGGATGCGGGGGCGTGCCCTGGGCGATCACGGCGCGTGGCCGGGCTGCCGCCAGCAGCGCGGCCATCCGGTCGTCGGGGCTCGCCCCCGTGGGCGCGTCGGCGATCGGCGGTGGCAGCGGGGCCGGGGTGGCTCCGGCCAGCAGGGTGCCGAAGAACGCGGCGACGAACTCGGGGGAGGCGGGCAGCAGGAGAGCGACGATGTCTCCGCGTCCTGTTCCTGCCCGCAGGAGCGCGTGCGCCGCCCGGCGGCTGAGCCCGGCCAGCTCGGCGTAGGAGAGGCGGCGCCAGCTCCCCTCGCCGGTACCGAAGTTCACGCCGGCGCGGGTGCTGGGCTCCTCCAGCCAGGTGAGCAACGTGGCAGCGGACACGGCCGGTCACCTCCGATGCGCCGTGGACACCGGCGAGCGTAGGGGCGCTACGGCCGGTGCCGGACGATGCTGTTGGGTGTCTTTCACCCGCCCCTGCCGGGTGCGCTCTCCAAGGGATGCTGGTCTCCCCGCCGGCATGTCCAGACGGAGGTGTCCCATGCTGGAAGGCTTCGTACCGTGGCCCGCCGAGTTCGCCGAGCGCTACCGCACGGAGGGCTACTGGCAGGGCCTGACCCTCTACGACCTGCTGCGCTCCGCGGAGCACGAGCACCGGGAGCGCACCGCGGTGGTCGCGGGCGGCCTGCGGCTGACGTTCCGTCAGCTCCTGGCCCGGGCCGACGAGATGGCCGCCGGTCTGTACGGCATCGGGATACGCGCCGGGGACCGGGTGGTCGTCCAACTGCCCAACCAGGCGTCGTTCGTCGTGCTGAGCTTCGCGCTGTTCCGGCT
The DNA here is from genome assembly GCF_040644155.1 of Streptomyces sp. NPDC047022. Classification (NCBI taxonomy): domain Bacteria; kingdom Bacillati; phylum Actinomycetota; class Actinomycetes; order Kitasatosporales; family Streptomycetaceae; genus Streptomyces; species Streptomyces sp. NPDC047022. The sequence continues at coordinate 238,389 of NZ_JBEYVV010000005.1, forward strand.
GGGCGCAGTGCCCGTGATGGCGCTGCCCGGGCATCGGCGCAGCGAGATCGTCCACCTGTGCCGGTACACGGACGCCGTCGCCTACGTGGTGCCGGACCGCTTCCAGGGCTTCGACCACCGTGCCCTCGCCCGTGAGGTGCGCGCCGAGGTGCCGGGGCTGCGCCATGTGCTGGTGGCGGGCGACGCGGCGGAGTTCACTCCGCTGGACGAGGTGCGTGCCGCCCCGCTGGACCTGCCGCCGGTCGATTCCTCGGAGGTGGCGCTGCTCCTGTTGTCCGGCGGTACGACCGGGCTGCCGAAGCTGATCCCGCGTACCCATGACGACTACGCCTACAACGCGCTGGCGTGCGGCGAGGCCCTGGGTATGGACCGGCACGGTGCGTATCTCGCGGCCACCCCGGTGGCCCACAACGCCGCGCTGGGCTGTCCCGGGGTGCTGGGCACGCTCTTCGTCGGCGGCAAGGCGGTGCTCGCGCTGAACCCGAGCCCGGAGGAGGCCCTGCCGCTCGTGCTGCGCGAACGGGTCACCCTGACCACCTTGGTCCCGCCGCTGGTGATGATGTGGCTGGCGGATCCCGAGGTGGCCAAGGCGGATCTGTCCGGGTTGCTGCTGCAGGTCGGCAGCTCCAAGTTCCAGCCGGAGGTGGCCCGTCGGGTGACGGCCACCCTGGGGTGCCGGCTCACCCAGTGGTACGGCATCGGGGAGGGGCTGCTCACCCACACCCGGCTGGACGACCCCGAGGAGGTGATCCTCACGACGGAGGGCCGTCCGCTGTGCCCGGCGGACGAGATCAGGGTGGTGGACGAGTCGGACCGCGAGGTTTCGCCGGGCGAGGTGGGCGAGTTGCTGACGCGCGGGCCGTACACGATCCGCGGGTACTACCGGGCGCCCGAGCACAACGCCCGTTCCTTCACCCCGGACGGGTTCTTCCGCACCGGCGATCTGGTCCGGGTGACCTCCGAGGGGAACCTGGTGGTGTCGGGGCGGGTGAAGGACATCATCCACCGGGGCGGCGACAAGGTGTCCGCGGAGGAGGTGGAGAGCCATCTGCTGACCCATCCGGCTGTGCGGGACGTCGCGGTGGTGGGCCTTGCGGACGAGCGGCTCGGTGAGCGGGTCTGCGCGTTCGTGGTGCCGTCCTCGCCGCCGGCCGGGCAGCCGCTGCGGCTCGGACGGCTGAAGGCGTACCTCACCGAGCGCGGGCTCGCCACCTACAAGCTCCCCGATCGGCTGGAGCTGGTGGACGACTTCCCGAAGACGCCCGTGGGCAAGGTGGACAAGAAGGCGCTGCGGGCCCGTGGCGGAGACTGAGGGTGCGTTCCTGCGGGCCGTGCTGCCGCCCTGGGCGTGCGGCGCGGACCGCGTCGGCGACGTGGCGTCGGGCGAGTTGTTCGAGGCGCAGACGCCGGGCAGGAGCGCGGGGCAGCGGCGCCGGGCCGAGTTCGCCGCGGGCCGCCGGTGCGCGCAACGGGCGCTGGCCGCACTGGGCAGTGCGCCGTCGGCGGTGCCCCGGGGCCCGCGCGGCGTGCCCGTGTGGCCCGCCGGAGTGGTGGGCGCCATCACGCACTGTGCCGGATTCCAGGCCGCGGCCGTATGTCTGTCCCGTGACGCGTGGGGGCTCGGTCTGGACGCCGAGCCTGCCGAGCCGCTGCCCGAGCGCGTACGGGCCCGGCTGCTGACGGCACGGGAGACCGCCCTGGCCGGTGAGCTGCGCGCACGGCTTCCTGGGCTGCCGGCGGACCGGCTGCTGTTCAGTGCTCGGGAGGCGGCCTACAAGGCATGGCCCGCCCATCGGGGAGAACCACCGCCGCTGCGTGCCCTGAGCGTCGACGAGGCCTGCGGATCCGCGGCCGGTTCGGCGTCGGGCGACTTCATGGTCCGGCTGCCGGACGGATACGCGCTGCCTGACGGATACGCACCGCCCGACGGGTACGCACCGCCCGGCGGACGGTGTCTGCACGGCAGGTGGCACGCCGCGGCGGGGCTGCTCGTCACGTGCGTGGTGATCGCGCGTCGGCCGTCCGGCCGATGAGTGCCGGCTGGTGCGGTCCGCCGCCGGCCCGCTCAGCACAGGTCCGGATGCGCCTCCAGCACATAGCCACGGCCCCACACGGTTCGGATGGACAGCCCCAGGGGCTGGATTCGGTCTCGGATCCGCATCATGTGCAGATCCAGGGCGTTACGAGTGTGTGAGCCGCTGACCTGGCCGAGCCGGAACCGGAGGGCCTCACGAGGCACCACCTCACGGTAGCGCGCCACGAGCAGTTCCAGCAGTTCCGCCTGGGTGGGCGAGACGGTGACGAAACGGGAGCAGAAATGAAGGACACCGCTCTCGTCCAGGCTCGGTAAGCGGTTCATCTGGTAGCGGCGGCTCAGGGCGTCCACCCTGGCCTGCAGATCATGCGCGGGGATTGGCGCCCGCACCCAGTCCTCGCACACGTCCTCGCATATGGGGGCCGCCGCGCCCGCCTCGACGACCAGTATCCGGGGGACCCCCTCGGACTTACATCGGTCACGCAATTCCCGTTGCGCCGGCCATCTCAGGAGCCGGACCTCTTCACGTGACAACTACACGCTCCCTCCACGCGCTTGCTGCCGTGCCAGACTGGGGCCCGTGTGACTATTGCCGCCTTGAAGTCGGGTGGCACACCAACCGGCACCTGTCGTATGCCGGCCGGCCATGCGCAACCGTACTGCCGATACCGACGGAGGAAATGCTTCCGCTTCTCTTTTTTCAGCCTCACCGCACGAGACACGCACTCAGGTCAGCGGTGATTACACACCACTCCCGGAGTGGTTTAACGTCGAATTTAATTCCCCGTATTGGAGTTTCTACAGCTCGGGCGACGCCATGCCTGCCAGAGCTCCGCCGCACCATGGCGCGACCGCACGTGGCCCAATCTACGTTCCGGACCATTGCGGACGCCCAAATCTGTCAGTTGTGTTTCGGTCAGGCTCAGCGCAGCGCGACGGGCACGCTGCGGTAGGACCGGAAGGTGACACTCGGCCTGCGCACGACCTCTCCCGCCGCCTTCAGCGCCGGGGCGTGCCGCAGTAGCCAGCCGATCGCCGCACGCCCCTCGATCCTGGCCAGATGGGCACCGAGGCAGTGGTGGGCGCCACCGCCGAAGCTCAGCTGAGGATTGGGTGCACGGCCCACGTCGAGCCGTTCGGGAGCCGCGAACCGGCGCTCGTCGTGGTTGGCAGAGCCCAGCAGGAGCACCAGCACCCGCCCGGCACGCACGGTCCGCCCGCCGACCTCCACCGGCTCGCGCACGAGACGGGCGGTGGCCTGGATGGGCGCGTCGAAACGCAGGAACTCCTCCACCGCGCCCGGCAGCAACTCCGGGTCGCGGCGCAGCCGGGCGGCCTGGTCCGGATGGTCGACCAGCGCCGCGACGCTGGTGGCGATGAGGTTGGTGGTGGTCTCGAACCCGGCGAAGAACAGGAACACCGTGTTGTCGACGATTTCCTCCGCGGTCAGCCGACCACCCGGCTGCTCGGCGTCCTCGGCCACGATCATCCGGGAGAGCAGGTCCTCACCGAGCGACGCACGTCGCCCGCGCAGCAGTTCGCCGATGTACTCGCGCAGCCAGGCCACCGCCCCGTGGGCCGCCGCCCGGTCCTCTTCGGGCACGTACAGGGCGAACGCCTTGGCGAGATCGATGGCGTACGGCCGCACCAAGTCCCGGTCGACGGGCGGGATGCCGACCAGCTCGCACACGACGGAGACCGGCAGCGGGAAGGCCAGTTCGGTGACCGCGTCGAACGTGCCCCGCTCCAGCGCCGGCGTGAGCAGTTCGCCGACCTTCCGCTCCACATAGCCGTGCATCTGCTGGATCAGCCGCGGGCTGAACGCCTGGGCCATCAGCCGGCGCAGCCGTGTGTGATCCGGTGCGTCACGGTCCAGGACGATCCGCTGGAAGAAACTCTGGGCCGGACCTTCTCCCGTGCTGAATTCGTGATACTCCGGGGGATATTCATGACTGAGCCGACGATCACGCAGCAGCGGCGCGACATCGTCGTAACGGCTCACCACCCACTGGCCGGGGCCACCTCTGCTCAATCCCCCGGAGTCACGCAGCTCACGGTAGATCGGATAGGGGTTCTGAAGCACCGCGGGGTCCCTGGAATCGAATTTCATGGGCAGATCGAAAGGCATTCCGCTCCCCCAGGTCGAGAAATTCCTGCAGCGCGCGCACCTTACCACCGCGCGGCAACGCGCACGGCGCCCGGGAACAACATTCCGGTGGTCGCGTAATTCTCTGTCCAACCCCTTTCAAAATCCCGCGTCAATGCATGGCCCACCAGGCATCCTCTGCCCTGTGACCGAGGCGATGGACACACAACTCCCCAGGTTCGTCCTCGACGACCCCGAGTTCCTGCGCGATCCGTACCCGGTCTACCGGGAACTGCGTGCACGGGGGCCGCTGTGCCGCGGCGGACCGGCCCAGTGGGTCGTCACCCGCCACGCGGAGGTCTCGGCCCTGCTGCGAGACCGGCGGCTCGGCAGGGAGTTTCCCGAGGAGTTCCAGAACCTCTCGGTGGGTCCGGGGCCCGCCGTGGACTTTCTGCGTCGTATCGTCATCGACCGGGACCCCGAGGAACACACCCGGCTGCGCAGGCTGTTGACCCGCGCCCTGAGCCCTCCGGTGGCGCGCTCCCTGGCCGAGCCCATCGCCGCCATGACCGACGACCTGCTGGAACGGGCCGTGACGGACGGGAGGTTCGACGCGGTCCGCGATCTCGCCCAGCCGCTGCCGGTGCTGGTGATGAGCGCCCTGCTCGGCATCCCCGAGGAGGATCGCGCCGCGGTCATGGAGCGCTCGATCGACGTCTCCAAGGCGTTCGCGGTGTTCATCCCGGAGGCGGAGCGAGCCGCCGCGCACGCGGCGGTCGTCTGGCTGCGCGACTACTTCCGTGCCCTGCTGCGTCGGCGCCTGGCCGAGCCGGGCGACGACCTGCTCACCGCCATCGCCACGGCGCGGGAGGGGAACTGGCGGCTGACCGAGGAGGAAGCCGTCGACAACGTCCTGTTCCTCTACTACGCCGGTTTCGAGACCACGACCAACCTGATCGCGACGGGCTGCGCGGTCCTGGCCCGCCATCCGGGCGAGCAGGCCCGGCTGAGGGCCGACCGCTCACTGCTGCCGACCGCATTGGAGGAGTTCCTGCGCTGGGACGCGCCGATCCACACCACGACCCGGCTCACCCTGGAACCGGTCGAGGTCGGCGGGCGTACCCTGCGCCGGGGCAGGGTCGTGGTCCTGCTGCTGGCCTCGGCCAACCACGACGAGCGGCGGTTCGCGGAGCCCGGCCGGCTGGATGTGGGCCGGCACCCCAATCCGCACCTCAGCTTCGGCGGCGGGGTCCACCACTGCCTCGGCGCCATGCTGGCCCGGGTGGAGGGGACGGCGGTCTTCGGGCGGCTCCTGGGCCGGTTCGGGGAATTTCAGCCCGCGGGGCCGGCGGACTGGCAGCCGAGCGGAGGCGGCTTTCGTTTCCCCTATTGCGCCTATCGGAGCGTCCCGGTGCGGGTTCGCTGAGGCCGGTCGCAGCGCTGCGGTGCGGGTCCGCCGAGACTCACCGACAGGGCGGAGCGGTCGACGAGCCCGCTGGACGCGGATCCCGCCGGCCGCTCGCCACATGCCGCGCCGGCTGAATGCGGGGTGTCCCCACGGGGTCACGGCCGGCGCCCGCGTCAGTCGGCGGGAAGAATGTTGTGATTCACCCGGAACAGGTTCTCCGGGTCGTATTTCGCCTTGAGGGTGCGCAGACGCGGATAGTTCACGCCGTAGGCGTCGGCCACCCGCTGCGGGCCGTCGTCGCCGAGGTGATTCACGTAAACGCCGCCTGTCGTGTAGGGCAGGACGCGTTCGTATACGTTCTGTGTCCATTCGATGTTCTGCTGGTCCTCGCTCTCGTCCTCCCATTGGCTGAGAACGCTGACGAGATATCCCTCGCGGTGCGGGAATGCGGTGGCCTCCGGCGGCAGTTGCGCCATCACACCTCCCATGAGGCCGCCGCCGACGAGGGACAGCGGCGAGGGGTTGCTCGCATAGCCGTCGCCGAGGATCTCCACGGCATCGGGGTGCAGTTCGGCCAGGTGGAAGGAGCGCGCGTACAGGCGGCGGCCCGCCACCGTGTTGTCGTCCAGCATCCGCTGCACGGAGAGGTAGGGCATCCGGCCGACGTGGTTGAGCAGTGGCTTCTGCCCCAGTCCGGCCAGCGGCGCCACCGCCTCCTCGGCTCCGGCCGAGGTGTCGGCGTGCACATAACCCAGGCCGACCGCCGGTTCCCCGTCCACGGTGAGGAAGGCGAAGGAGGTGGTCAACGCGTCGGGCGCACTCTGGTTGAACTCCCCCAGCCGACGCGCCACGGCACCGGTCTCGGCGACCGGGAAGGCCAGCAGCCCGGCCAGACAGTCACCCTGGGGATGGAGCTTGTACTCGAAGGCCGTGGCCACGCCGAAGTTGCCGCCGCCTCCGCGGATCGCCCAGAACAGATCGGCGTCGTCCTGCGGACTCGCCCGGCGCACCTCGCCGCCGGCGAGCACGATGTCGGCGGACAGCAGGTTGTCCACCAGCAGCCCCCGGTAGCGGCCGAGCCAGCCGAGCCCTCCGCCCAGGGTCATGCCGCCGATGCCGATGTACGACTCCTGCGAGCCGGTCACCGCGAGCCCGAAGTGCATCGTCTCGGCGTCGAACTCGCCCTGCAGCAGGCCGGGCTGGGCCCGCACGGTACGCCGGCCGGGGTCGACTCCGATGCCCTTGAGCGCGGAGGTGTCGATGACGAGACCGCCCTCGCAACTGCCGGTGCCCGCGAAGCAGTGGCCGCCGCCGGTGACAGCGAGCCGGATGTCGCGCTCCTTGGCGAACCGCACGGCGGTGATCACGTCGGCGGCGCCCTGGACCCGTACGATCGCGCCCGGACGGCGCTCGAAGTAGGCGTTCCAGATGGCCTTGGCGGCCGGGTATTCCCGGTCGTCCTCGGTGATGACGGGGCCGCGCAGCCGTTCGCGCAGCTCGGTGACGGCGCTTTCCGGCACGCTTGCGCCCTGGGACGTGGTCAACCGCATCGCGTCTCCCGCACGGGTGGGTTTCCTGGCTTCTGCCGGGCCATTCAATTCCCGTACGCGGTGTTGCGGCCGAGAGGGGACAGACCCCGGAAAGATCCGCGCCGGTCTTGCTCTGCGGACAGATCTCGCGCGCGGTCTTCGGGCGGTCCGACGTCGCGAGGGCTAGGCTGGTGCGGTCCTCAGCCGCGTCCGACCCGACCACCGGAGCCGCGAGATGCACGTCCGCCGTGTCGTTCCCAACCTCCCGTCGCAGTCTTTCGGCAAGAGCTCGGAGTTCTACGGAGTCCTGGGCTTCGTGGAAGTCATGAACCACGGTTGGATCATGACCCTCGCGTCCCCCGAAAATCCCGCCGTCCAGGTCAGTCTGATGACCGAGGACAAGACGGCGCCGGTCATCCCCGACATGAGCATCGAGGTCGAGGATGTGGACGCCGTGTACGCCGCCATGCGGGAACGCGGCGCGGAGATCGTCCATCCGCTGGGCGACGAGGAGTGGGGCGTGCGCCGCTTCTTCGTCCGCGACCCCGACGGCCGCGTGGTCAACGTCCTGAGCCACATCTGAGGCGGCCGGACGGCCGCGTCGGCGCTCCGCCCGGCCACTCCTTGGTCCTGCTCGGCCCCGAGCCGGGCAGTGCGGGCACGGTCCTGCGGGCCGTCGCGTTCGCATGCGGATCCGCGCATCGGATGCATGCGCCCTGCTCGTCGCACCACTGACGCGCTGCGGGAACCAGCGGCATAGTCGTGGCCATGGATCTGAGAGCGGAGTCGGCGGCGTGACGGATGTAGCGAAGGACGCACAGGGTGTCGGGTCGGAGACTGATGGTCAAAGCCTGTGGCGTCAGCCGGATTTCCTGCTGCTGTGGAGTGGCCAGACGGTCAGTGAGATGGGATCGGCGGTCACCGAGGTCGCGTTGCCGCTGCTCGCGCTCGTCGCGCTCGACGCGAGCACGTTCCAGGTCGGACTGCTGACCGCGGCCACCACTCTGGCCTTCGCGGTGATCGCGTTGCCGGCGGGTGCGATGGTGGACGGCGCCGCCAAGCGTTCCATCATGATCGTCTGCGACGTTCTCCGTCTGGTGATCATCGGCTCGGTTCCGGTGGCAGCGGCCTTCGGCGTCCTGACGATGGCACAGCTGTACGTGGTCGCGTTGGCGGCGGGTGTGTGCTCGGTGTTCTTCGACGTCTCGTACCAGAGTTATCTTCCGTCACTCATTCGCGCCGATCACCTGATGAGCGCCAACGGCAAGCTCGGGACCACCCAGGCGTTCGCGCAGCTCGGCGGACCGAGTCTGGGCGGCGGGCTGGTCGGGTTGTTCGGCGCCGCGGGGGCGATGACGGCCGACGCGCTCTCCTACTCGGTCTCGGTCCTGTCGGTCCTCGGGATCAGGGCCCGGGAGGAGCCGCCGCCCGCACGTTCGGCGGACGAGACGCTGCGGCGCCGTATCGCCGAAGGACTGAAGTTCGTTTTCGGGCACAGCATTCTGCGCAGGGTCGTGGCGTGCACGGGCACCGCGAACCTGTTCAACGGCATGGATTCGGCGCTGGCGATGGTCTTCCTCATCCGGGTGCTGCACGTGCGTCCCGCGCTGACCGGGCTGATCATGGCGGGTGCGGCCATCGGCGGGATCGCCGGGGGAGCGTTCGCGGGCCGGCTCGCCAAGAAGGTCGGCTCGGCGCGCATCATCTGGGTGTCGGTACTGGTCTTCAGCGCGCCGCAGGTCATCGCGGCCGCTGCCTGGCGGGGCTGGGGAGTGCTGCTGTTCCCGCTGGGCTGGGGCATCGCGTACTTCTCCGGGATGGTCTACAACATCGCCCAGCTCAGCTACCGGCAATCGGTGACACCGCCGGAGATGATGGGCCGGATGAATGCGGCCGTCCGCTGGGTCGTGTGGGGCACGTTGCCGCTCGGCGGCGTCCTGGGCGGGGTACTCGGCACCCTGATCGGGGTGCGGCCCGCGCTCTGTCTGGCGTTCATCGGTTCCTGGGCGGCCGGCTGGTTCGTGTTCTTCTCCCCGCTCCGCCACATGCGCGACGTCCCCCGGCCCGCGCCCGCGTCCGCCCCGGTCGGTACGAGTTGATGACGAGCGCGGGTTCCTGGTGCCGTGCCGGGCCCGCGCCCCGCGCTCACCTCGCGCGCCCGGCTCAGCACGTGCTCACAGCCTCGGTGGAACCAGCGCGGCGGCCAGGGCCCGAGCCGCCGCCGTCGTGCGTTCGCGGTCGCCGGTTGCGACCAGGTCCAGGAGCAGGCCGCGAAAGGCGGCGAGCGACAGGGTCGCGACGGCGGAAGCGTGTTCCCGGCCGACGGCCCCGACCGCGACGAGGTGGTCGCCGATCAGCGTGAGCCAGTCGTGGACGATTCCGTTGAGGAATTCCGGGTAGCGCTGGGGGTCGCGGACCGCGTATCCGTACGCCTCGAAGAAGCGCCAATAGCCCGTCTGCTCCGGACTCGACATGGCATCCCAGACCGCCTCGAAGGCGTGGCCAGGCTCGGCGGAAGTCAGAACCGTGGAGTTCCTCAGCCCCCAGCCCGTCACCGGCCGCGTGGGCTGAAAAGCACCGAGCGGGTGAGCCTGGAACCGGTCAACGCCGCCTGTGCGGACCAAGGTTGAGCAACACTGTGCCGAGAGGGCGGAGGGTGAGGGCCCGCGCGGGCAGCGGGGGCGCGGCCGGGCTTGCGCGAAGGCCGTCCAGGAGCAGGGCGAGGGGGCGGTGCCAGGCAACATGGCGGACGACACACGCCGACCGGCTGCCGCCCGCGCGGGCTACACCCAGGCCAGGGCACTGTCCCCTTCAGCAGCCGACCTCTGGCATGGGTGACGGACGGGAAGGCGCCCGCCCGTGCTCCCCCTGGAACGGCTGCCGCCGCAGCCCTGCTTCGCAGGCCGGGCCATCGGTGACGCCGCTCGCACGCCGAAGCACGCCTCAGACCTGGACGGCGCTTGCGGGTTCGGACCTGTCGGCGCAGGACGGCGGCTTGGGACGGCCGGGCAGGAGCAGGCAGAGCGGTACGGCGACGGCGGTGAGCGCGACCGCCACCAGAAGGCGTCGCCGTAGCCGTCGGCGAGGGCCCCGGGGTTCGGGCGCCCCCGGCGGTGTGCTGGAGGATGACGGCGGGGACGGCGGTGCCCACCGAGCCGCCGATCTGCTGGGCGACGCGCGTGAGGGAACACCTCACGGATCGCATCAAGTCCCTGCCCTTCGACCTGCCGCGCCACGAAATCCTCACGACCTCCGCCCCCGCGCCCGACCACGTCCTCGAAGAGATCGTCGACACGATCTTCCTTCCCCTCGTGCGCTGACCGGGGCACCTCGCAAACGGTCCTCAGACCGGGGCAAGACCGAGAGCGGGGAGCCGAACCCCCGCCGAACGTCGTCCGCGTCCGACCGGTCGGACGCGGACGACGCCGAACAGCACACCCTGCCGAAGTGCGGGGAACGACCGGCGCCGAGAAGCGCACCGCCGCGCGAGCGGCGTGGGGAGCCGGGCCGTGCGTTCCTCTTGACTCGACGTGCGACGACGACGATCCTCGTGGCGTATCTCGCGGTGAACATGACAATCTCAGGCCAAGTCCACGGGCGTCGCCCGGCCTGGAGCGTCGACCGCTCATCCCGCCGACCGAGGGACGTGAGCCGTGACCCCGACCAGTCGCCCGTACCGCAGACGCAAGCACGTCACCCTCGTGTCGCTGCTGCTCCTCCTGCTGTCCTTCGCCCTCGGCCCCACCCCGAGTGCCGCGGCGGGAGGCGACTGGTGGGACCCGGTCGCACGGCCCACGCCGGACTCCCAGATCAATGTCACCGGCGAGCCGTTCACCGGCACCGACGCGGACGGACATGTGCGCGGCTTCGTCGACGCCCATGACCACCTGTTCGCGAACGAGGCGTTCGGCGGCCGGCTCATCTGCGGCAAGGTGTTCTCCGAAGCCGGTATCGCCGACGCGCTCAAGGACTGTCCCGAGCACTACCCCGACGGCTCCCTCGCCATCTTCGACTTCATCACCAAGGGCGGCGACGGCCGGCACGACCCGGTCGGCTGGCCCACCTTCAAGGACTGGCCCGCCCACGACTCGCTCACCCACCAGCAGAACTACTACGCGTGGGTGGAACGCGCCTGGCGCGGCGGCCAGCGCGTGCTGGTCAACGACCTCGTCACCAACGGTGTGATCTGCTCCGTGTACTTCTTCAAGGACCGCAGCTGCGACGAGATGACCTCGCTCAGGCTCCAGGCCAGGATGACCTACGATCTCCAGGCCTACGTCGACAAGATGTACGGCGGCCCCGGCAAGGGCTGGTTCCGGATCGTCACCGACAGCGCCCAGGCCCGTGAGGTCATCAAGCAGGGCAAGCTGGCGGTCGTCCTCGGGGTCGAGACCTCCGAACCCTTCGGCTGCAAGATGATCCTGGACATTCCGCAGTGCGACAAGGGCGACATCGACCGGGGCCTGGACGAGCTGTACTCGCTGGGCGTGCGCAGCATGTTCCTGTGCCACAAGTTCGACAACGCGCTGTGCGGCGTACGCTTCGACTCCGGCACGCTCGGAACCGCCATCAACGTCGGGCAGTTCCTGTCCACCGGCACCTTCTGGAAGACCGAGAAGTGCACCGGTCCCCAGCACGACAATCCCATCGGGTCGGCCGCGGCGCCCGAGGCCGAGGCGAAGCTCCCGGCCGGCGTGAGCGTCCCGTCGTACGGCGCGGACGCCCAGTGCAACAGCCGCGGGCTCACCGACCTCGGCGAGTACGCCGTGCGCGGCATGATGAAGCGCAAGATGATGCTCGAGATCGACCACATGAGCGTCAAGGGCGTCGGCCGCGTGCTCGACATCCTCGAGTCCGCCTCCTACCCCGGCGTGCTTTCCTCGCACAGCTGGATGGACATGGACTGGACCGACCGGGTCTACGGCCTCGGCGGCTTCATCGCCCAGTACATGCACGGCTCGGAGGAATTCATCGCCGAGGCGAACCGCACCAAGGCCCTGCGCGACAAGTACGGCGTCGGCTACGGCTTCGGGACCGACATGAACGGCGTCGGCGGCTGGCCCGGACCGCGCGGCGCGGACGCCCCGAACAAGGTCACCTACCCGTTCCGCAGCGTCGACGGCGGCTCCCTCATCGACCGGCAGACCACGGGGCAGCGCACCTGGGACTTCAACACGGACGGAGCCGCGCACCACGGCCTCGTCCCGGACTGGATCGAGGACATCCGCAAGGTCGGCGGTCAGAGCGTGGTCGACGACCTGTTCCGCGGCGCCGAGTCCTATCTCGACACCTGGGGAGCCACGGAACACCACCAGGCATCGGTGGATCTGGCCCAAGGGGCGCCGGCCACGGCCAGTTCGACGGAGTGGAACCCGTTCGTCAGCTACGCGCCCGCTCGCGCCGTCGACGGCACCCGGGACACCCGCTGGGCCAGCGACTGGAGCGACGACCAGTGGCTGCAGATCGACCTGGGCGCCACCCACCGGGTCGGGAGCGTCACCCTCGACTGGGAGCGCGCGTACGCGAAGTCGTACCGCATCGAACTGTCCACCGACGGCGCGAACTGGCAGACCGTCTGGTCCACGACCACCGGCGACGGCGGCCTGGACACCGCCCGCTTCAGCGGCACCCCCGCCCGCTACGTCCGCGTGCACGGCCTGCAACGCGGCACAGGCTGGGGCTACTCGCTCTACGACGTCGGCGTCCACAGCGACTGACAGCGGCGATCGCCCGTGCGCCCGCACCGGCCTCCCCACCGTACCGGGGATGCCGGTGCGCCGGCTCGGCTCCGTACGGCTGTGGCCGGATCGGTCGTCCGACGCCGTTCACACGGAGTGATACGGCGGCGATGTTGACGTGGTGAAGATGTTCATCGCGCCTTCGGTCTACGCGGCCGCCTTCCCCGGCTTCGCCGCGCCGAAGGAGACGCCGAAGCGGTTGCACCAGCTGCTGACGCTGCCGTGCTTCGCCAGGTCCACGTCCGCGGACAGCTGGTAGTACTGGTCGCGTCGAGCGGGATGGTGGTGCCCCATCGGGCAAACGGTCTTGCCCCGTGGCCTCATGTCCCGGCCAGGGTTCTCTTCCAGTGCCGCGGCAGGCGACGTTCGCCCCGTCGCGACCTCGGCTACGCGCCCACGGTGCGCCCCCTGCGCCGCATCACGGGCCTGACACCCGGCCACCACTTCCAGGTCTTCATGTGCAGCTGGAACGCGGCAGGCGAGGGCAAGCCCCGCATCGCCGGCGAAACGGTGGTGCCCTGACGCGAGGTCACCGACGGGCCCCGGGTCGATGTCGGTGCCGGCACCGCTCACGGCGTAGTGATGGCGTTGAGAGCCCGGGGGTCGATGCGCTCCCGGAAGGGCGGCGGCCGGGGCGCCGTGAATGATTTCCTGTGGCGTGATCGGTCCTGACCTGGGTCGTCGTGCGGCCGTCCGAGTCAGAAGGCGGGCGCGGATCCGGGTTTCCGCGACCGGCTGGATGCCGACTGCTCAGGCGCAGGACTTGCCGACGCCTTGACGATCCGTTCCTCGAGCGTTCAACCCGCCGTCTGCGTCAGGGGTGTGTGTCCTCCCTAGGGTCGCTGCGGATTTCGAAGGAAGGGACTCATGGACACACGCCTCGTAGTCCGGGCTCGCGAGATCACCAAGTGCTTCGGCGACGTCGTCGCACTCGACGGCGTCGATCTGGATGTGGGGCGTGGGCAGATCCACGGCCTGGTCGGACCCAACGGCGCCGGCAAGACGACCTTGCTGGGCCTGCTGCTGGGCCTGGCAGTCGCCGACGGCGGCCGACTCGAGATCCTGGGTACGCCCGCCGGGCGTGCGTTCGCCGCTCCTGACGGTGTCGCGGGCTTCGTGGACGGGCCCGGTCTCTACCCCTCGCTCACCGCCCGGCAGAACCTCGCCGCGCTCGCCGCTCTGCGCGGCCACGACGCGCGGATCGCGGGGATCGACGAGGTCCTCGCCCAGGTAGGACTCACCGATGTCGCCGACGACCGGGCCCGCGGCTTCTCCCTCGGCATGCGTCAGCGGCTCGGTCTCGCCGCCGCGCTGCTCACCAAGCCCCGGCTTCTCGTGCTCGACGAACCCTCCAACGGCCTCGACCCGGCCGGCAAGAGGCACGTACACGGTGTCCTCACCCGGCTCGCGGCGGGCGGAACCGGCGTAGTGCTCTCGAGCCACCGCATGGACGACCTCGAGGCACTGTGCTCGGAGGTCACCATCCTCGCCACCGGACGGGTCGTGTTCTCCGGACCGCCCGGCAAACTCGCCGCCGAGAACCGTGAACTCGACTACCGGTTGCGCACCTCCGACGCCGAGGCCGCGCACCGGCTGGCTGCGGAAACGGCCGGGATCCGCATGGGCGACGACACCGGGGCACGCCATGACGCGGAGGTGCTCGTCGTGCGCGCGCTGGTGCCCGCCCTGGACGAACTGGTGGCGCGGCTCGTGCGGTCGGGGATCGCGGTGCGCGAGCTCGCACCCGTGATGTCGCCGCTGGAGGCCGCGTTCCTCGACCTGACCGAGAAACAGGAGACCGACCGATGACCGCGACCATCACCGAGGACGACGTTGCCGCCGCCCGCCCCGTCTCGGTCTCGCGCGGATACCGCTTCGAACTGGTCAAACTGGTCTCGCAGTTGCGGATCCGCCTGCTCGTCCTCGCCTGCTGGATCGCGCCGGGGCTCTTCGTCGCCGGAGTGAGCGGGCAGAGCACCCTCCCCGCCGACACGCTCTTCGGCCGCTGGATGCATGCCACGGGGTGGGCCGGCCCGCTGGTGATACTCGGTTTCGCGGGCACATGGGCGCTGCCGTTGCTGACCTCGGTGGTCGCAGGTGACGTGTTCGCCTCCGAGGACCGGCTCGGCACCTGGCGCCACCTGCTCGTGGCGGTCCGTTCGCCCAGGCGGATCTTCGCGGCGAAGGCACTGGCGAGCCTCACCGTCATCCTGCTGCTCGTCGCAGGGCTGGGCTGTTCCAGCGCGGTCGGCGGGCTCGTGTCGGTCGGCGACCAGCCGCTGGTCGGCCTCGACGCCCACCTGCTGACGCCGGGGGACGCCGCCGGCAAGGTCCTTCTCGCCTGGGTCTGCGCCCTCGCCCCGACCCTGGCCCTGGCCGCGATCGGACTGCTCGGGTCCGTCGCGCTGGGTCGGTCCCCCATGGGACTGCTGCTTCCCCCGGTCGTCGCGCTCGCGATGCAGGTCGCCCAGATGCTGCCGCTTCCCGTCGCCGTGCGCCTGGCCCTGCCCGGATACGCCTTCATCTCCTGGAACGGCCTGTTCGCCGACCCGGCACAGCTGGGCCCGCTCCTGATCGGCATCGTGGTCAGCCTGGTGTGGGCCGTGCTCGCGACGGCGATGGCGTATCTGCTCTTCGTCAGGCGCGATTTCACCAACCCGGCCTACGACGGTTCCGGGCGCCGCGCGATCACCTCCGGACTCCTGCCGCTGGTCTCCGTGGCCGCCCTCACCGTCGCGGTGGTCGCCGTGGCAACCCCGTCGATGGGCTCCGGAATCGAGCAGGACAAGGTCCAGCGGTCACTCGCCACGGCATTCGCGCACCTCTACCGCATGCAGACCCAGCAGCTCCACCGCCCCGCCGTCACCGAGGCGCAGCTGCGGGTCACGGCGGCGTGCAACAAGGGTGACGGCCAAGTCGCCCCCCAGGGGGCGGGCAACGACTGGCGTTGCGTCGTCACCTGGCATCTCCCCGGCGCCTCCGCCGCCGGGACGGCCGTCTACCAGCTTGACGTCACCTCAGACGGGCGGTTCGTCGCCGATGGCGACGGACCGAAGGAAGTGAACGGCTACTTCCTGGTGCGGACCCCGACCGGGGACGCGCCGAACCCGCTTTGGCAGTTCGACGGCAACGTCGAACTGCTCGACTCCACCTCGAAGGGATAACTCCATGCAGGTAACACGGCAACGCCGTCTCAGCGAGAAGGAGCAGATCAGCCTTTTCGGTAGACGCATCGGTCGACGGACCCTGCTGGTGACGGCGGGTATCTCTGTCGCCCTGGCCGTCACGGGCACCGCTGTGGCCCAGACGCATCAGTTCGGTACCCAGCAGGTCGGCCAGGTCACCGCGAACGGCCAGGTCGTCTCCGACGACCAGTACATAGCCCCGTACGGCAGCCGCACGGTCATCGACGACGGCAAGATCATGTCGTCCACGGTCAGCCCGGACGGGGGCCATCTCGCGGCTTCGGTCGCCGACGGTGACGCGTCGCTGGTCGTCATGGACCTGGGGACCGGGCAGGTGAAGCAGCGCGTCGGCACCAACTCGAAGGACGACCTGCGCATCAAGAGCGGCGCCGTCGGCCAGGAGGGTCCGACGTACTCGCCCGACGGTTCGCAGCTGTGGCTGGGCCAGAGCGACGGCTACACCAAGTTCACCGTGAACCCGGACGGCACCCTCTCCAACCCGACGGCCGTCTCGATCCCGGCCGACGGCTCCAAGCACGCGCTGGTGGGCGCGGCGGTGTTCTCGGCCGACGGTTCCACCGTGTACTCCGCCGTCAACGGCCAGAACCGCGTGGTCGCCATCGACGCGGCGACCGGGGCCGTCAAGCAGAGCTGGGCCGTGGGCAACGCTCCGCGTGGCATCGCCATGGCCGGCGGCAAGCTCTATGTCAGCAACGAGGGCGGGCGTCCGGCCAAGGCCGGCGACACCACGATCAACTCCTACGGCACCCAGGTACCGGCCGACCCGGACACCGCTGCCGCCACCACGGGCACGGTCAGCGTGATCGACCTGACGGACGCTTCCGCCCCCGTCAGGAGCATCGAGGTCGGCCTGCACCCGACCGCGGTGTACGCCAAGAAGGGGGCGGTGTTCGTCACCAACACCGCCGACAACAACGTGTCGGTCATCAACACCGCCAACGACAAGGTCGTGCAGACCATCGCCACCCAGCCGTGGCCGGAGGCACGTGTCGGCTACGAACCCAACGCGGTGACGCTCAGCGACGACGGTCATCTGCTGGTGACGCTCGGCCGCGCCAACGCGGTCGCGGTCTACCGGTACACCTCCCCGCAGCAGCCGGCCAGTTACGTCGGACTGCTCCCGACGGACTACTTCCCCGCGGAGATCGCCACCGTGGGCAAGCACGTGGTGGTCTCCAACACCCGTGGTGTCGACGCCCGCCGCCCCGACAGCGCCGGTCACGGCACCCACGACACGACGTCCAGCCTGACGCAGTTCACGCTGCCGGACGACACGGTCATCAGGTCCCAGACGGCCAAGGTCTTCAAGCAGAACGGCTGGAGTGCCGGCTCGGTCAAGCTGGCCCAGGGCAGGAGCCACGCGATGCCGGTGCCTGTCCCGGTGCGGCTCGGCGACCCCTCGACGATCAAGCATGTCTTCCTGCTGGTCAAGGAGAACCGGACCTACGACCAGGTCTTCGGTGACCTGCCGCAGGGCAACGGCGACGCCTCGCTGACGCAGTTCGGCGAGAACGTGACGCCCAACCAGCACGCGCTGGCACAGCAGTTCGGGCTGTACGACAACTTCTACGACATCGGCACCAACTCCGCCGAGGGTCACAACTGGCTGATGCAGGCCGACAACCCGGAGTACACCGAGTCCTCGGCCGGTGAGTACACGCGCAGCTACGACACCGAGGACGACGTTCTCGGCCACCAGAAGTCCGGGTTCATTTGGACCGGCGCGCAGGCGGCCGGGAAGTCCGTCAAGGACTTCGGCGAGTTCCAGTCGTCCGAGAGCAAGCCCTCCGGCGCGACCTGGCAGAACCTGTACTGCGACGCCAAGAACATGGACGCGACCGGGCAGAAGACCGCCTACCCCATTCAGACGGGCTCGGCGATCCCGTCGCTCAACAAGGTGTCGGTGCCCGGGTTCCCGCTGTTCGACCTCAACGTCCCGGACGTCTACAAGTACCAGATCTGGAAGCAGGACTTCGAGAAGAACGGTCCGGCGAACCTGAACATGTTCTGGTTCTCCAACGACCACACCGGTGGTCCGGCGAACGCTGCCGCCGAGGTCGCGGACAACGACCTCGCGGTCGGCAGGATGGTCGACGAGATCACACACAGCAAGTACTGGAAGGACTCGGCGATCTTCGTCGTCGAGGACGACTCCCAGGCCGGCCTCGACCACGTCGACGGCCACCGTGCCCCGGTCCAGATCATCAGCCCCTGGGCCAGGCACGGCACCGTGGACAGCCACTACTACTCGCAGATCACCATGGTCCGCACCGTCGAGCAGATCCTCGGGATCCACCCGATGAACCAGAAGGACAGCGCGGCCACCCCGATGTCCGGTGCGTTCACCCGGCACGCGGACAACACTCCCTTCACGGCGGTGCCCAACCGGACCTCGCTGACCCTCGGGGTGAGCCCCCAGCCCCCCTGCGGCACGGACACCCCGGCACCGCAGGACGCCAAGGCGGCGCCCGCGCCGACGTCCGTGACGGTGCCCGGGGCCGAGCAGAACGTGGCGGCGCAGTGGAAGGCCTGGGAGTCGCATCAGCGGCTGACCGGACCGAACGCCGTGCCCGACTACGCCAATCCCGCGCAGATGAACCACTTCACGTGGTACCAGACGCACAACTGGACCAAGCCTTATCCCGGTGAGAGCAAGATCTACGCGCCCAACGATGTGCCGGGCGCCTACATCCCGTCGTCGGAGTCCGACGGCTGACGCAGCCCGTTCGCGTCAAGGGGCCCCTGGCCGGCGTCACCGCCGGCCAGGGGCCCCTTCTGTCGACTCCCCTCCGGGCAGGGCGCGTCCGCGTCGGCCCGACGCCCGCTTCCTGGACAACTCAACCGCGTGAGCACTACCCTGAAATCGAACTAGTCGGGATTCATGAGTAGAGAGCAGGGGTGACTACGGGGGATGCCTGTGCACGAGCCCTCGTCCGGCTGGCTGCGCGGTGTGCTGCCCCTGGCACTCGCCGCCGTACTGGCACACGGCGATCAGCACGGATACGCGCTGGTGCAGCAGTTGGCCGCGTATGGATTCGGCACCGTCCGCGGCGGCGCCCTGTACCCGGTGCTCGGCCGCATGGAGACCGACGGGCTGGTGGAGGCCCGCTGGGAACCCGGGGAAGGGGGGCCGGGCCGCAAGGTCTACCGGCTCACTGACGCCGGGCGGGCGCGACTGCTCGAAGAGACCGCGAACTGGCAGCAGTTCTCCCGCTCGATGGACCACCTGCTGCGCCAGGGAACGAAGGAGGAGCCGTGACGGACGCGGACGCCCGGTGGAAGGCCCGGGTGCGGCTGGCGCTTGCGGCGCGGTCGGTGGACACGGCCACCGCCGACACGGTGCTCGACGAGGTGGACCAGCACTGCGCGCAGAGCGGTGAGAAGCCCGAGGACGCCTTCGGCACTCCGCAGGAGTACGCCGCCGCCGTGGTCCGTGATCGCCTGCCGCCCGAGCAGCGCGCGCACCAGCGCTGGGACGGCTCGCCCCGCGCGGACCACCTCCGCGTCGCGCTCGCACAGACGGGCCTCGCCACGCTCGCGTTCGGCGTCTGTGTCTGGGCCTGGTCCGGAACCCTGCCGACCGTCGCCCCCGCCGCACTGGCCGGCGGCGCGCTCACCGGCGTCGCCCTGCTGAGCACCTGCCTGACGGCGAGCCTGGCGGGTTCCCGGCTCCACGCCGCCACCGGGTGGGGCGCCGTCGCCGCCATGGCGGTACTGCTGGCCGCCGCGGCGTTCACCCACCTGCCCACCGCTCCCCTCGGCCGGCTTCCCGCCCCGGCGCTGTGCGTACTGGGCCTACTGCTGCTGTGGACGGCGGCACGCCATGAATCGACCCCCGACCGCGAGGAACCCGGCATGACATCACAGACCCGGCCCGAGGACTGGCTGATCGAACTGCCCCGGCTGCTTCAGGAGCGGCACGGACTCTCCCACGCCCAGGCAACCGAACTGACCAGGGAGGCCGCCCACCACCTCATCGCGACCGGGCGCGACCCCGGGGACGAGTTCGGGCCGGTGGAGCTGCATGCGCTCAGGCTGGCCGAGGGACAGACCGCACCCCGTACGCGGTGGTGGATGCGCAAGGACGTCCAGGCGGCACTGCTCGCGCTCATTCTCGTCGGCTACCTGGCCGCCGGCCTCGCCTCCGAAGGGCCGCTCTGGCTGACGGTGCTGGCCGCGGTCGCACTGGCGACGCAGCTGACACTCCTCGCCTGGCACCTGCGGCGCAAGCGCTCCGCCGGGCCCGCTCCCGCGCGGCTTCCCGGCAGCTGACAGCCAGAGCCGTGAACGCCGTGGCCCCCATGGGCAGGGGGGCCACGGCGACGAGCGGGCCGTAGGGCGGGCACCGGCCTGCAGTACCGATGCGTGATGACGGCTCAGCTCAGCGGACCGTCACGTTGAAGACGGGCGAGGCCGTGGTGCCGTTGACGATGCGCAGGTCGTTCTTGCCCTTCAGGCCGAGCTTGACGCCGAGCGAGTAGGAGCCGGTGTGCGAGACGGGCGCGGACGCGGGCAGGGTGACCCACTTGCCGTGCTGCTTCTGCTGGAGGGTCACCGCGCTGCCCGCCTTCAGACCGGTGGTCTTGCCCGTGACCCGGAACAGCTGCCAGGCGCCGACGGAGGACGCCGAGGGCGTCGCGGTGATGGCGGCCTTCACGGCCGGGGCCTTGTGCTCGGCGGCGGTGGACGCCGTGTGCGGGGCCGGGGAGGCCGCAGCCATGGCCGTGCCCGCGAGGGCGAGGGAGGCCGCGCCGAGGGTGCCGACGACGGCCATGCGCAGGGAGCGACGCTTCGAGATCATCACGTTGTGTCCATTTCTTCGATGAAACAGTGCTTCGCACTAAAGGAGAGCTACATACCGATTGATGCAGTCACTAGAAACGACGACGCGGCGAAGCAATGCGTTCATCGGCGCCATGTCGCTGTCTTGTAACAGCCGGGGGCGCGATCACGGAGGCCGCACCGTCGGCATGGGCATGGGCATGACCGCCGCACCGGTGCCGGGGGTGCGCCTCCGCGGGGCCCGGCTCCCCAGGACGGCGGCATGGCGGAGCCATGGCGATCGACGACACACGACACCCCGGCGGCACGAGCCCTGCACAGAAGGGCAAGAACTCTGCACCGACGGGCAAGAAATCCGCCTGCCACAGTCACGACGGATACGCTGCGCTGGAATTGACGCCACCAAGGCCAGGGCGATGCACACGCCCTCGTCGACGGATCGGCTGCCCCGTTTTGCACCACCCAGTCACTGCACCCCAAGCGCAAGGATCAGCACCTCGCCGTTCCTCGCCGTCAGCCGCCCTGGACAAACCATCAGCATGAACCATCAGTCTTCTCGGGGCCCGTTGGGCGGAATATTCCGCACCGTCCGGGCGTACCCGCGCCGCGCTCCGCTGACCCTCGCCTATGTCTGCCTCCTCCTGGTCAGCCATGCCTGGGTCAGCTACGGGCTGTCCGCCGGGCGGGCCGCCACCGTTCTGGGCTACCTCAGCACCAACCTGGACAATCTGCGGGATCACCCGGTGGTCGCGCTGTTCGGCAGCGTGCTGTTCTTCGAGGGGACGCTCACTGATGTCACCTCACTCGAGTTCATAGGGACCTTGATCACCCTGGGCCTCGGCGTGTGCTGCTTCCTGGCCTGGGCGGAGCGCCGGTGGGGAAAGCCGCGCGCCGTAGCCGTGTTCCTCGGCGGGCACGTGGCCGCCACCCTGCTCACCGCTGTCGTCATCACCGTTGCACTGCGCCACGGCTGGTATCCGGCCACCGTGCGGCAGGAGCTGGACTACGGGATCAGTTACGGCGCCCAGACCCTGTTGGCGGTCGGCACACTCGCCCTGCCGCGCCGGGGCCGTCTTCCCTGGGCGGTCTTCGTACTCGCCTGGCCCCTCGGCGGTCTCGAATGGACCGGCCCCCTCCCGGACTTCACCACGATCGGCCATCTGATCGCGGCGACGCTCGGCTTCGCGCTGGTGACCGTCCTGGCGTTCCGGCGGCTACAGGCCGGGGCCGCACCCGCCGACGGGCCGCCTCCGGGCGTGAGCACCTCGAACGCGGATGGCGAAACGAGGCTCACCCGCACGGCTGCCCAGGACTCCCCGACCGCGCGGTCGAAGCGCGCGTGACCGCCATGGGCATGCGTCGGTGCGGGAGGCCGCCGTTCACTTCCCTGAGCGGCCTCACCTCGCCGAGTGTCACCGGCACGGCGAGCAGCCCGTCGACTTCACCGCCACCCGCACTTTCCGTCGCCGAGGCGGCAAAGGAGCACGTCCTCTTAGGCGGCCGACGCGATGCCGGTCTTCGCGCCTCCACCCCGGAACGCGCCTGAGAAGTTCTCGACCGGCACAACCGACGCCGTCGTTCCACCGTCTGGAGCTTCAAGCGGGCTCCAGCTCGACCCCTTCCGTGGCTCACTCTCGCGCGAACGCGATGCGCGAAGACGGCGTCCCGGACGGAATCGCTTCGGCCGGGATCAAAAGACGACCATCTGAGCCTTCTCGGCGATGTCTCATAACCGCGTAATGAAGGAGAGTGCACGATCGATGTCCGCCTCCCCCGGCTCTGCGAGCCCCGAAGCGGCGTCCCCAGGTGACGGCACGCCGGCCGGTTCCGGCTTCAGCGTTCTGTCCGAGGACTTCGCCGCCGATCCCTACCGCTCCTTCGCGTGGCTGAGGGAGCAGGCGCCGGTGCACCACGAGCCGGCGATCGACAGCTACTTCCTCTCCCGCTACCGGGACGTGAAACGGGTGCTGACCGACCATGAGGCGTTCAGCACCGAGACGCTGCAAGTACGGGCCGAGCCGGTGATGCGCGGTCCTGTGCTCGCTCAGATGACCGGGGTCGAGCACACCGCCAAGCGGAAGATCGTCGTCCGGGGGTTCACCGGAGGGGCCCTGGAGGACCAGACACGCGTCATCCACGCCAACGCCGCCGAGCTCATCGAGCCCTTCCTCGACCGGGGCCGGCTGGACCTCGTCAACAACTTCGGCAAGCCGTTCGCCGTGTACGTGACACTCGATGTCCTCGGCCTGGACAAGAAGGACTGGAGGCAGGTGGCCGCCTGGCACAGCGGGGTCGCCGAGTTCATCACCAGCATCGTCCTCACCCCCGAACGCCGTCGGCACTGCCTGGACTGCGCCGAGCAGCTTGAGGCCTACCTCGTCCCCGTCATCGAACAGCGGCGCCGACACCCCGGCGAGGACCTCATATCGCAGCTGTGCACGGCCGAGTTCGACGGCATCGCCATGAGCAACCGCGAGATCACCGCGCTGATCATCAACGTCCTCGCCGCCGCCACCGAGCCCGCCGACAAGACCCTCGCCCTCCTGTTCAAACACCTCATCGACCACCCCGAGCAGATGGCGCATGTCCGCCAGGACCTGACCCTGCTCCCCGCCGCGATCGCCGAGACCCTGCGCTACACCCCGCCCGTCCAGCTCATCCCCCGCCAGGCGGAGCGGGACGCGGTGTTCGACGGGACCACCGTCCCCGCGGGCGCCACTGTCTTCTGCATGATCGGCGCGGCCAACCGCGACCCGGAGGCCTTCACCGCCCCGGACACCTTCGACATCCACCGTCCGGACCTGGGCACCGCCCGCTCCTTCACCGCCGCCGCCCAGCACCTGGCCTTCGGTACCGGACTGCACCAGTGCGTCGGTACGGCCTTCGCACGTGCCCAGATCGAGACCGTCTCCGCGATGCTCCTCCCCCTGCTCGACCAGGTCCGTTACAGCCCCGGCTTCCATTACCGTGAGACCGGTCTGTACACCCGCGGCCCCGCGTCCCTGTCCCTGGACTTCGTCCCCCCGAGGTCGAAGTCCTCCGCTGTCACGGCCACCGGAAGTGACACGGGTCACTGACAAGCCCGGCTTCACCGTTAGAATCATTAACAGATTTGACGCTATCTAACGGATCGGCGGCTGCGGGGGGCGGCGAAGTCCGTTGCGGAACAAAGAGGAGCGGGAGCCGCCATGGTGTCCGTGGGAGAGAGACTGAGCAGTGCGCGAGTGCGGGCCTTCATCGGCCGGGACGAGCAGCTCGAGCGCTTCACCGACGCCCTCGCCGGCGATCCGCAGGCGCCGTTCGCGTTCTACGTGTTCGGGCCGGGCGGCATCGGGAAGTCGACCCTGCTGCGCCGTCTGGCGGACCACGCCCGTGCGGCGGGCCGCCTGCTCGTCGAACTCGACGGCCGTTTCGTCAGCCGGGACCCGGCCGACTTCGAGCGCGCGGCGGATCCTTTCCTGGACGTTCCCGGCACGGTCCTGGTCGTGGACTCCTTCGAACACTGCCAGTGGCTCGAGAGCTGGCTGTGGCACCACTTCCTGCCCCGCGCCGCGGACAGCACCCTGGTCGTCCTGGCCGGACGGATCGCTCCGCAGCCGCAGTGGACCGCCGACCCCGCCTGGGGCGGGCTCCTGCACGTGAGCGAACTGGAGCCGTTCTCCGAGGATCAGGCCCTGAGCCTGCTGGCCGCGGCACGGATACGGCCCGAACTGCGGGACCGGGTGCTCCGCTTCGCCGGAGGCAACCCGCTGGCCCTGTCCCTGGCGGCAGCCGCGGGATCGGCGGGCTGCGGCAGGGAGGAGATCTGGACTCCCTCGGCGGACATCCTGCGCACCCTGCTGACGGGGTTGATCGGTGAGGTGCCCACGGCTGCCCACCGCCGCGCACTGGAGGTGGCGGCACAGGCCTTCTCGACGTCGGAGGAGCTACTCGCCGCGGTGCTTCCCGAGGAGGACGCCCATCATCTCTTCTCCTGGCTGAGGGATCTGCCCTTCATGGAGTCCACGCATCGGGGGCTCCACCCCCACGATGCCGCCCGCGAGACGCTGGCCGCCGACCTGCGCTGGCGGGCGCCCAACGCCTTCGAGACGATGCGCCAGCGCCTGGCGGACGAATATCTGCGCCTGCTGCGCGAGGCACCCGACGAACGGGTGTGGACCGTCACCGACGAACTCTTCTACCTCTTCCGGGAGGGGAAGACCCTGGCACGACTGCGCACCTGGTCCCGCGAGGACGAAGTGCACGACCGTCCCCTGCGTCCGGAGGACATGGATGTCGTCCTGCGCATGGCGCGGGAGGCCGAGGGAGCCGCCTCCGCGGAACTGGTCCGCTACTGGGCCGAGCGCCAGCCAGGAGCCTTCAGCGTCTACCGGCTCGTCAGCACCGGCCGCGTCGTCGCGTTCACGGCCCGGCTCGCCCTCCCCGCCCCCGCCGATCCACAGGACCTGGCCACCGATCCCGTCGTGGCCTCGGCGTGGGAGTACACCGACGCCACCGCGCCGGTGAGCCCCGGCGAGCACATCGGCATCAGCCGCTTCTCGGTCTACCCGGAGCGCTACCAGGTTCCCTCGCGCGTCATCGACCTGAGCAGTTCCCGCGCCCAGGCGGAGTCCGCTCGTGCCCGCGGCCGCGCCTACGGATTCGCCGTCTGGCGGGACGCCGAGGCATGGGCCGAGCGCGTCAAGGGGACACTCCACGACACCGGGGCGCGCCCGCAAGTCGGTGCGCACACCTACGGGGTGTTCGGCGTCGACTGGCGCCGGGAGCCCGTGGAAACCTGGCTCCGCCGCTTCATATCCACCACCGACGAGCCCTTGGAGTCGGGACCGTCACCCCTCTCGCGTACGACGTTCGACCAGGCCGTGCGCGAAGCGCTGACGCACTGGCGCGACACGGGTGCGTTCGCCGCCTGTGCGTTGATGCGCGCGCGTCTCGCGGCCGACTTCACCGATCCTGTCGAGGAGTTGCGCGCTCTGCTGCGCCAGGCCGTCGACGACCTCGCCCATGAACCACGCGGAGTGCGGGCCCGCGATGCCCTGGTGGCGGGCTACTTCTCCGGTGCGCCCACGCAGGAAGCCGCTGCCCGCCGTATCGGGCTTCCCTTCGGCACCTACAGGCGGCATCTGCGCCAGGGCCTGGACCTGCTGTGCGAGGCCCTGTGGCAGTGGGAACTGCACGGCCCCGTCGAGGATTCGTAGCCGGAGGCCGCCTCCCCGGTCGGCGGGATCCGTTGGACTGGTGCGAGCAGGAATGGACAGTTCCAGTCACTGCCGGGCCTGGAATCTGGACACCGACCCGCACGAACCTGTGCGCCATGAACCTCCAACGAACACAGACGGCGCAGGCGCCGCCCGCCCCTCGGCCGGGTCCCGTGCTCGCGGCGCTCGCCGCGGCCCAGTTCACGGTCATGCTCGCCACCTCGATCGTGAACGTGGCGATTCCGCAGATCCGCGCCGGGGTGGGCCTGTCGGAGGGCGGCACCACCTGGGTGGTCAACGCTTACGGACTGGCGTTCGGGGCGCTGCTGCTGGCGGGCGGGCGAGCCGGCGACCTGCTCGGCCGCCGCCGGGTGCTGATCGCCGGTCTCGGGCTGTTCGCCGCGGCGTCGCTGGGGGCCGGTCTGGCGGTCTCCCCGGAGACGCTGATCGCCGCCCGCGCCGCCCAGGGCCTCGGTGCCGCCACCATAGCCCCGGCCGCGCTCGCCCTGACCATGGACCTGTTCCCGTCCGGCCCCCGGCGCGGCAGAGCTCTGGGGGTGTGGGGAGCGGTCTCCGCCGGGGGCGGCGCGGGCGGTGTCCTGCTGGGGGGTGCCCTGACCCAGGCGTGGGGCTGGCCCTGGATCTTCCACTCCGTCGCGTTCGGGTCCGTGCTGGTACTTGTCGCCGTGGCGGCTCTCGTGCCCCCGTCGGCCGGCCGCGCGGCCGGGAAGTTCGACCTGCTGGGCACCGCCACCGTCACCGTTGCCCTGACCTGCCTGGTCTGGGGGCTGACCACAGCACGCGGCACCGGCTGGACGGATGCCCGTGTGCTGGGAGCCCTGCTCGGCGCCGCCGTGCTGCTCGGAGCCTTCGTCGTGATCGAGCTTCGCCGGCCGAACGCGCTGCTGCCACCGCAGCTGTTCACCACCGGCCGGGTCGCGGCAGGCAACCTGCTGATGGCGCTGCTCGGGTCCGTGTGGATCGGCCTGTTCTTCTTCCTGCCGCTCTACCAGCAACAAGTGCTCGGAATGGGCCCCTTGACCACCGGAGTGGGCCAGCTCCCCCTGGCGGCGGCCAATATCATCGGGGCCTCGCTGGCACCGCGCGTCTCCCGGCGCATCGGCGCCACCGCGACCGTGTCTGCGGCCCTGCTCACCACGGCCGCGGGCCTGCTGTGGCTGTCACGGATCAGCGCCGATGGAAGCTACCTCGGCCAGGTGCTCGGCCCGACCGCCCTGATCGGCCTCGGCCTGAGCTTCGCCTTCTTCCAGCTCACCGCGCTCGCCGTGGACGGCGTCCCGCCCCAGGACACGGGATTGGCCGGCGGACTGGTGAACACCACCCGCCAGGTAGGCGGTGCCATCGGCCTCGCCGCTCTGGCCACCCTGGCCGGTTCCGTCACCGCCCATGCCTCCACCCACCGGACCCACCTGGAGGCGCTCACCGCCGGGTACCGAACCGCCTTCATGGTCTGCGCCGCGACCATGGCGGTCGCCGCGCTCCTCGCCGTACCGCTCACCCGCCGCAAGGGCCGTGCCGACGGAAGCCGGACGCCCACCGCGGCCGACCCCACCACGCTTCCCCGGCAGGGCCGGGCGACCCGCCGTACACCCGCCGCCTGACGCCCGGCCACTCGACTCGGCCGTCGGCCGCAGCGGCAGCGCCGAGCAGTCGCTCCAGGACCACACAGCACGTACGACGACACCCACGAGCCACGAGGACCGAACATGTCCACCAAGCCCTATCTGACCGGCCACTTCACCCCCGTCGCCGACGAGATCACCGCCACCGAACTCACCGTCGAGGGCACCCTGCCCTCCGAGCTGACCGGCCGCCTGCTGCGCAACGGCCACAACCCCAAGCCGGGCGTCACCCCGACCCACTGGTTCAAGGGCAGCGGCATGGTCCACGGCATCCGGCTGCGCGAGGGGCGCGCCGAGTGGTACCGCAACCGCTGGGTGCACACCCCCGCCCTGGAGGGCGCCCCCTACATGACCGAGAAGGGCCCCGACCTGACCGCCAGCGTCGCCGGCACCCACATCATCGAGCACGGCGGGCGGCTGCTCGCGCTGTGCGAGGCGAACCTCCCCTTCGAGCTCACCCCTGAACTGGAGACGGTCGGCGCCTTCGACTTCGACGGCAAGCTGCGCGGCATGATGACCGCGCACCCCAAGGAGGACCCGGCGACGGGGGGAACTCCACTTCTTCGGCTCCTCCCCCTTCCCGCCGTTCCTGATGTACTACGTCTCCGACGCCAAGGGTGAGATCATCCACAGCGCAGAGG